>CAIYTF010000079.1 GCA_903929035.1 uncultured Ignavibacteriales bacterium | reverse complement strand
TCTTTATACTCGTATTTTTCCATCCATATATCCGAGTTTTCACGCCAAAACTGCTGAAAGCCTTTTAACAAGCCGGTTATGTCTATGTTGCCGGAATTATCTATCCAACTATTTTTTACTTTTTGAATAAATTCAAATTGAGTATCATAAGATAATGCGCGAATAATTACTTCATTGTAAATTTTATTCGCCGGGAAAATTTCTCCCTTTATAGTTTTCAACAAACCCAAATCTAAGCAATATTTGGTATCATCGTTTGATAGACTTAAAACAGCAGTCTTACCTAGAATAACAGGTTCAACAATTTTTTGTACCCGCTGTTCTTTCAATTTATCCAGCAAACTGTCTATGTGCGTTTCACGCCGCAATATAATGTTTTGAATCGCCGTGTTAACAAGTTCAACTGTGATTTGTTTTGTATAGTCGTTTTCTAATATCTTCTGCGTTATTTCCCGCCCGATGGCATTCACTAACCAAGGCTGCCCGTCCGTTTGGTCGAACACTCTTTCTATAACCGCTTTTTCAAACACTTGCCCTGTCGCCGCCGTATGCTGAGCGTATAGAGCCTCTATTTCATTGATTGAAAAGTTTCTTATCGTGAAAGCATCCGAAATAACATTAAATGGACTCGCCGAACCAAGCGTGGACCTATCATCGCGCACTTTGGACTTATAATCCCTTATATTTCGCATTCCCACGAGTGCTATGCTGTGAACAAAAGGAACTTCAGGTCTGGAGATATACCCATCCCGCAATTGACGCAAAAACGTCACCAGCGTTCCGTCTTGCAAACCGTCTATCTCATCAATAAAGATTATCAGCGGTTTATCAAGAAGTATGCAATAATCTTTTAATGCATCGCCAATTTGAGTTGTATAACTTGCTCTGTCGATATTTTTAGCAAACTCGGTTTTACTTGGAAGCTTTGAGTATTTTAAAGCTACTTTTAAATTACTTAAAATTTCCGGAATACCTTTTTCCGGCTCGCCAAAAACCTCCACCGATTCCACTGAACAATATAGCGCGTAATAATCACTCCCCGCGTTATAATAATTCACCAATGATTTTATTAAAGTAGTTTTCCCTGTTTGCCGCGCCGCGTGAATAACAAAATAATGACCCTGTTCAACTAAACTATATACTTCTTTATACCGGTTTAACACAGGCACCATATAATGGCTATTCTCGTTGCACGGACCGGCTATGTTAAAGTATTTTTTCATTGTTTATAGTTGCGTGTACACGATAAAAATCAGTTTTATTTCTCCGCTCGCGACTTGCCTTTTTTCTACTATTTGGCTTAATCCTTGTAAAGAAATACTAACCTTTACATCTTCTAAATCTAACCTTCGCGATCTTCGCGTGAGAAAGTGTTAATATTATTTCTTAAACTATCCCTAAATAAGCCGTTAAAGCCCAATAATTCTGCTTACAATTTCTTCTTTTGTATGCTTTAATCGCTTCCAATCGTAATTTGTATTCCATTTAATTTGTCCAAGACGTTCAAAATCAAAATTAAAAAGTCTTTCCGCTAACAGAGGAGCAAAAATACCGGCACTTTTTGACGATGCACTTACTAACAGCTTTCTCCAATCGATTTCTTTCAGATGATTGGCGATAGCAAAAATATCGCAAAAATCTTTGGCTTCATCCCTATCAAGCACCGCGGTTATTTTATTGCTAAGAATATTTATAAGATTATCTACCTTGTTAAAAATATTTGAGGATTCTATACTTCCATAATGAAAAGGAACATCGTTGATGAACTCTAATTTAAGTAAAACATCATTACTCCTAACCATCATTCTCCGGAATTTTTCACTGCTATGCTGAATTTCTAAATCAAATTTTTGGTCAATTTCTTTCTCTATTTTGATCGATGCATCTTTAAAAGACAGAGAATCATTAACAAAAAAATCAAGATCATCGGAAAAACGATGATTCAGAAAACATCTGCTTAAAGCTGTACCGCCGGTCAAATAAAATTCCGTGCCAATGGCATTGATTACTTGCAGTACTTCATCTTGAAGCGGATATAGACTCTCTAAGTAAAAATTCTCGCGCAAATAAAAGCCCCTTTCTCAAGTCTGGTTCTTTAAGTGATTTTATAAAATCCACGGTAAAATTCGCGATAAAAATATCATAATCGATAAACTTAACAATATCGAACCAATTTAAGTATTCTATCATTCGTGTCAATAAATCGGCGCGCGTTATATCTCCGAGTTTGTGTATCTTACCATAAAGCAGATTGTTAAGGTCTTCATCGGTAAAATTATAGTCCCAAAAAACATTTTTTAACTTATATTCCATTTTATTCTTATAGGTTAGGTTTTGAAGTCTATAACTCTTAAAATAGCTGAAGAATATACTTTTGGGTTCAAAAACGATTATTTTTCAGATACTTAGTATTTGCCCACGAATAACTTTTACATCTTCTAAAGATAATCTTCGCGTGAGAAAGTGTGAAGGTTATTTCTGAACGAGTCCTTAGTTGCTTGTTTTTCAACAATCCTTGTTATTAAGCATTTACAACTTTTTTATCTCCACCGCTTTCAAACCCCGCGAACGCGTTTCTTGTATCAACAATCAATCGCGCATTTTCGTAAATCAATTTATAGTCAAAATTATCATGGTTTGTACTTAAAAGTAAAACATCATACTTCGCGATGTTTTCCTTAGTCAGAGGAATAGACTCCATAGCATAGTTGTATTTCCGGGTTTTGGGAAGTTTTGGTACATACGGATCACAGTAATCAACTTCTGCGCCCTTTTCGTGCAGTATTTCAATTAATTTCAGCGTTGGAGATTCCCGCATATCATCAATATTTTTCTTGTATGCTGCACCCAAAATTAATACCTTTGACCCGTTCAAGGCTTTTTTATGAGAGTTTAAGGCTTCCGATGTTCGTTCAACAACATAATAAGGCTGATATGTGTTTATTTCGCCTGCAAGTTCAATAAATTTCGTGCTAACATCAAATTCGCGTGCTTTCCAAGTAAGATAAAACGGGTCTATCGGAATACAGTGTCCGCCCAAACCCGGTCCGGGATAAAATGCGTGGAAGCCAAACGGCTTTGTTTTGGCAGCATCAATTACTTCCCACACGTTTATGTTCATACGGTCAAACACCATCTTCAGTTCATTTACCAATGCAATATTAACCGAGCGATAAATGTTTTCCAAAAGTTTGGTTGCTTCGGCAACTTGCGTGGAACTGACAGGCACCGTGTTTACTATAACTTGGTCATAAAGGACTTTCGCGATGATCAGGCACTTTGGCGTAACGCCGCCTACTACTTTAGGTATAGTGGATGTAGAAAAATCTGGATTATTAGGGTCTTCGCGCTCTGGTGAAAAAGCAAGAAAGAAGTCCTCACCTGCTACCCATTTTTTCCCGTTATTTAATGCATTGAGTCCCGCGTTCTCAAACATCGGAAGGAGAATTTCATTCGTAGTTCCCGGATATGTTGAAGATTCAAGCACCACCAACTGATGTTCGCGTAAATATTTTGCAACTGATTCTCCGGATTTAACAATATAACTCACGTCCGGCTCACGGTGTTCATTTAAAGGCGTAGGTACACATATTAAAACAGCATCCACTTCCGGAAGACGCGAGAAATCGGCCGTAACATCAAGAAGTTTGGCATCAACCGCGGCTTTAATTCGCTCCGCGCTAATGTGCTTTATATAAGATTTTCCGGCAAGTAATATTTCTGCTTTTTTAGGATCAATATCAAACCCTATTGCCTGCATTCCTTTATTTGCAAACTCCAATGCTAATGGCAGCCCGACATACCCCATTCCAATTACCCCGACTTTTATTTTTCTTGCTTTTATTTTTTCTAATAACTCTGAGTAAGACATTATATTTTCCTAACAGTTAATTCAAACAAAAAAACTTTGTTAAACTAATAATTTTAAAAAGCTCCGCTTCGTGACTCACATACGTGGTCACTCGCTACTTATTTTTGAGATAGTATTTAATAAATAGTAACTACTAATTTACAAAACAAAACAAAACAAAACAAAACAAAACAAAACAAAACAAAACAAATCAAAACAAAACAAAACAAAACAAAACAAAACAAATCAAATCAAATCAAATCAAATCAAATCAAAATTTGAAACGTAGCTTCTTTCATCTGGAATCAAAACATATTCGTTTTTTACCTAAATCCTTGTAAAGAAATAACCTTTACAACTTCTATATCTTACCTTCGCGGTTTTCTCGTGAGAAAGTGTTAATGTTATTTCTGAACAAGTCCTTAGCACCTCCGCAAAAATATTCCGCAACTTTTTGGCGGCGGCTCATCTATGTCGGATGTATAGAAGATTTCTTTGTTGAACCAATATTAGGTGTTCCAATCTGAAATTTATTTAGCATTTCCTGCATAGTACCGGTTAATCGATAAAGGTTTTCAGCGGATTTGCTGATTTGCTGAATGCCGTTTGCACTTTGATGGCTGACATTGTTAATCTGCTCAACAACGCGGCTTATCTCGTTGCTTGCAGAGGATTGGGATTCATTAGCAAGGGCAAGCTGCTCCATCCTGCCGGCATTTTCCATCGTGATATCAATAATTTCATTCAACGCACCTCCTGCTTTAACAGCAAGCAGCTTGCCCTGTTCCACTTCCTCCGTGCCAAGCTGCATAACCTCAACAGCCTGCTCTGTATCGTTCTGAATTTTCTTTATCATCCTTGAAATTTCTTTAGTCGCTTTAGAAGTTCTTTCAGCCAATTTTCTCACTTCATCGGCAACCACCGCGAAACCGCGTCCCTGTTCGCCTGCACGCGCTGCTTCAATTGCAGCATTCAGCGCGAGTAAATTCGTCTGGTCGGCAATTTCATCAATCACTTCAACAATTTCTCCAATCTGATCGCTGTTCTTCCCAAGTTCACGAACTGATAAAGCAGATTGATTCATAAAATCAGCAAGTTTATTAATTCCGTTGATTGTTTCCCAAATAACATCACCGCTGTCTTTTGCTTTTTGCCCTGCAACACGCGCACTTTCACTTGAAAGTTTTGCATTACGCGTATTTTCGGATCCGCTTTTTGCCATTTCACCAACCGCTTTGGCAATATCCGCGGTTTGTGAACATTGTTCTGTTGCACCTGCCGCCATTTCTTCCGCGCTTGCCAATATTTGTGAAGCCGAAACAGTAATCTCCGAAGATGCTTCGGTAACACTTGTCAACGCTTCACCAAGATTCGTAACAACCTTGTTAATGTTATCAATAATTCGTTGATAGTCTCCCGAATATATTGCACTAAGGTGCCGGGTCAAATCGCCGTTTGCTATAACTTCTAAGATATTGGAAGCCTCGTTGACAGGCGCGGAAATAACTTCAAGCGTGGAATTTATATTAATAATAAACTGCTTCCAGTTACCGGAAAAAATGTCACTTCTGCCCCTGAAATGTAGGTCGCCTTCACTGTTTGCCGCGATAATTCTTTCAGTTTCTTCAAAAATGTTGTTTATGGAATTAACGACATTATTGAGCGATACCCCTAACAAATCGTTATTTGAAAGCAGCTCTGTCCTTATGAAAATGCCCTCTTCAATGTTTTTTACTTGACGGATTTTCTCGAGCTGGGCTAAACGGACTTTTTCAATGTAGGATGAAAGTTCCCCAAATTCATCATTAGAGTTAATAAAATACTTCCTTTCATAATCTCCTTCAGCAAACGAAGCAAGCTCCTCGGAAAGTTTTTTGATTGGAAGCGTGATTTTAGGCGCGAGCCAAAATACGCAAGTAATAAAAACGCTGGTGCCCAAAATCGCCCCGATAACAATAAGTAAAAAACTATTCTCGTTTTTTTTCCGTATTTCTCCTGTAATTTGGCCCGATCTTGCCTGCAGCCCAAGTAACATTTGGTTAAGATTATATGAAAGCTGCTTACCTGCATCCTCGCCGGAAGACCCTGCAATAACAGAGGCAATCCCAAAGTTTTTTTTCATAACTGTGTTTATAATTCTTTCAGCAACATTGCTTTTATAATTTCCCCAAATGCTTTTAATATTCTTAACCGTTTGACCGAGGTCTTCACTTTTTTCAAATACTTCCAAATGGGCAATCAGCGAGTCAATAACTGCTTTGTCTTTTGCTGCTATTCTTAATAAATTTGGAAAATTAGGTTCAAATTCTATTATTGAAAACTTAAGCAGCGTAAACTGCATCTCAAGAAACTGTTCATCTATGCGCTCAATGGTTTCCTTTGGAGCAGTCACTTCTATTGCAAGTTGTTCTTCAGATTTGTTAATAACCTTAACACTAAACAAGTCATTCACTACTATCGCGGTAGAAATAACGGCAATTAATAAAAAGCCAAGTTGAATTTTTCTTACGAAACTTATGTTATTCAGGAAATTCATTATTCTCTCAAGATTTATTTCGCTTTGGAAATGTGCTTCATCTGCAATTATACACGTGAAACTATATTATATAATAGCTGCCAATGAAAAGAAATGACAAGCGCGAAGTATCCGCGACTTTACAGATGATAACACTCCTTATTCTGCAGATATTATTCTTTATTATTATAATATGTAATGTACCACATTATGCTATAATCAAAAAAGAGTGTACATCAAATTTCCTCTTTAGTGTTTGCCCGCGAATAACCTTTGCATCTCCTGAATCTAACCTTCGCGGTCTTAGCGTCTTCGCGTGAGAAATTATTAATGTTATTTCTGAACGATCCCTAAGATTATTTCCAAAGAGTTATTATTTGGTGGTCAAAAGTGAGGATGGATATTTGATCATAAATGGTATTGAGAATCTCGAGTCCGTAACGGTTTATGTATGAAAACATATTATAACATCGTTCCTGCAATTCATCATCCGGATAGATAGCACTCAATAGCTTTTGTGAATGGCGAAACAGCACTTCTTGTTTTAATTCCTCGGCAGCCAGTGCTTTTGATTTATACTCCGCGAGCGCGCTAATCATTTTCACCCGATACCGTTCCGAGGCATCACCGGTTGTTTTATCAAGCTGAGTAAGTCCGTGACGCAGTTTTGCCATCATTGCCGAAATATCATTCTTGGCTGACTCAAATAAGTCCTCTAAGCTGACGGGAAGCGTGTTTTCCAACAACAGATCGCGGAGATTATCGCGGTTCAAAAATAAGTTTTGAATTGAAAGATTATACTTTATTAATATATCATTCAAATGTTTTTCGAGCAGTGTTACGGAAGCACGCGGATAAATAACAGGTTCAGGAATATCGAACATACTGTAGAGAGGCATTACCTGCGCGAAATATGCTATCTCGGACGGTCCTGCAATATAGAATGCAGTGTTAAAGAGAGTATCCTGACAGATTGGGCGAAGCAGCACGTTTGGGCTGAACAGTTCTGGTGTTTCGGATGCAGCATTCAGCAGTTCTTCTTTGGAAAATTTTACTTTCTTTCCGCGTAAACGAAAATAACCGTCTTCATCAGGGTCAATATTAAAACGCCGCCCTTCCATTTGATAAAACAAATTGACCGGTCGCACCTTAACCTGGGCGTGATATAGTTCTTCAAGTTCAGCACTCCTCTCGATAAGAGCGGCAGAGTGCCAACGGAAATTTTCAATTTCATTAATAAATACATCCGATAAAAATTTCTTTACTCCTTTATCGGATGGATCGAAAAGCACTAACCCATAAGAATCGAACATAGAAAATAGTAAATCTTTGAAAGCATCCTTAAAAGTTCGTCCGGGACGATAGATACGTTTTAATTCGTTTAGCATATTAGAAGTAAATTCAGTATTTCGCAGTGACTCCTCGAGGGCAATAAAAAAGCTGTCTATTTCTGCTGTAAGTTCTATGGTTCCCACGCTAAAATGTTCATCTAAAAAACCATCCTCAACATTGTAACTGATTTGCTTTAGAGATGATACTGCATCCAGTATGCTCGCGTGCCTAATTTCTTCGAAGTCGTGGTCTTCAATCTCGATCCAAAAAACAGGAACAAAGTTTATTTTGGGATAGAGTGTTTTCAAATGTTCCGCGAGTTTTATTGCAGTAAATGTTTTATACACGGTATAAAGCGGACCGCCAATAATTCCCGCCTGCTGACCTGTAACCACCGCTACAGTGTTTTTTCTTTTCAATGCCGCGATATTTGCCTGAGTTTTCTCTGCCGGCAATAAATGTTTATACTGCTGTTCGATTATGCCGGCAACATCGGCTTGATTACTTGTCGGTCTTTTGAGTACAGAATCAATTACTGTTTGATATGATTCGGCATTTCTAAAATCATATTTATAGAAGCGGGAAGTGTTTTCAAACTCACTTATATAATCAAGGAACAGATTAGGAAAACCGGGCATTTCGCCGAAAGGAATAAATTTTACGTTGTTATCAGGCATTTTATGTATAATCTTAGTTTTTGAATATTTCGCGCAGGATACGAAATTATATTTATGCAATTAAGTATTTTACCGATTTAAATGGATAATTGCAAGCGGTTTAAGTTTTTGGTTTTTTCAAAAAGCATAGAATCTTTCTCAAGTAAAAATGCTGATAGCACGAAGTTTATTTCTTAACAATCCCTTAATATACCCCAAAAATAGAAATTGGCGTTCCTTTAATAGGAACGCCAATCGCGTTATAAAAAAGAATATGAAGAACTATCTTACCAAGTTAACTATTTCCTGCAGCAAGCTGTCGGCCGTGGTAACAACTTTTGCGTTAGCCTGGAATCCGCGTTGCGCAACAATCATTTGTGTAAATTCAGTGGACAAATCAACATTAGATTGTTCAAGTGATCCTGATTGAATAGTAGTTCCGGAATCTGATCCCGGGTCTGCTATTGTAGGAATGCCGGAGTTCGCGGACTGAACAAACATATTGTCGCCGGTACTTACCAAACCATCTTTATTCACAAAATTAGCAACCATAATTTGCGCTAAGTCTTTCGATTCGCCGTTTGAAAATACGCCAATAACTTTCCCGTTTTGATCAACATTCAGATTCAGCAAATTTCCAGCTGCAATACCATTTTGGCTTAAAGGTGAAATTGATGAATTTGATATTGTCTGCGCAATACCACCAAAATCAAGTTGAATGCTTTGAGCAGCAGCCCCATTAGGGGAATAACTGATTGATGGAAAGTCTTTCGGTGTTGCTATCGAACCATCTGAATTGAAAGTTATTGTACCACTGTTGTTGCTTAAGGTACCATTCCCTGACGGAACCGAGGCAGTCCAGCTCCAAGTAGCATCGGTCGCGGACGTGGTATCGGTCGCGGACACCGCTTCGGCCGTTTTCGTGTATTTTACTGTCAATGAATGTGAATTTCCTTCCGAATCAAATACTTTTAAGGTTCCGGAAACTACTGTTGGAACACGATTCGCATTTACAGAAGAACTAAGCAATGAAGAATTAGATGTCTGAGTTACCGCGCTTGGGTCAAGATCAAAATTAATTCCGTTTGCACCGGTGATATTCACTGTAGGAATCGGGCTCAGAGGGTCTATGGCTGTACCGTTAATTGTAAGCATTTTTCCCGTGGCAGCATCAAATGTTACCGGAACCGCGGCGGAAGGAGTGAGTGTAACATCCGCTCCACTCGAGTCCTTCATTGCATAAGTGACATCGAAAGCATTATCGGCTGTTTTAGTATAAGTTGTAGTAAATTTATAACTATTCCCGCTTTCATCATAAATGGTGCTTGTAATAGCCTTTGCATTATCAGGAGCGGTGGTTGTTAACGAGGTACTGAGATTGCCTGATTCAACACACTTCTCTGAACGTGTCAGAGTAGATGAGCTGCTCAGGTTGCCGCCCCATTTAATATTTGTTGTAGCCACCGCGGGGAGTTTCAAATTGGAGTCAATCGTGATATTTTCAAGATTGTTGCCTGCAGGCAGAACATAAGCAGAATTTGCCATTTTCCCCATCACTTTGGCACCATTTTGTGAACTGACCAACGTACCATTTGCATCAAACTTGAATGCACCGGCGCGGGAATATGAACGCTGTCCATTGTTTTCCATTACAAACATCCCTGATCCCTGTAAGCCTAAATCAGTTGAAATGCCCGTGTTTTCAAATGTGCCTTGGTTCCAATTTCTATCAATTGAATTAACTTTCATTCCAAGACCGATTTGAAAAGTGTTTGTTCCGCCGCTGCCGTTTGCTGTCGGGTTGGTGCCATAACGGACCATTTCACTAAATGTATCGCTGAACGATACGCGTGAGCCTTTATAACCGAGTGAATTAACGTTTGCAATATTGTTGCCAATTACATCCATCATTGTCTGATGATTGCGTAAGCCGGAAACGCCTGTTGTAAGAGAATTAAGTAGTGACATAATAACCTCCAATGGTTAATTTTGTTGAAAAAATCGCGTTCGAAATCAGTCGTTCATTCGAACAAGAGCGTCCTTGGAAGGTCCCGCTCTGATAATTAATTAATTGTTGTTAAGCAAAAACTACACTGTCAATGTTTGTAAAAACCGAGCCTTGTTTATCTGCAAGATTTAATGCAGTAACTACAGTTCTATTTGGCACATTAACAATAAAAGCCATATCTTTCATCATCACTAAGGAATCTTTCGATCCCTTTGCTTCTGCCTTATCGACCGCATTTGATAATGCACCGATAGTTGTTTCGTCCAATTGAATATCGCGTGATTCTATGCGTTTCATAGCGTGCCCTGAGAAATTTAATTTCTCTAGTTCGTTACTGAAAACATTCGCGAACGATTCTTTTGGTTTTAGCCCGGGCGAAGAAAATACATCATCCTCCCGAACTATCGGAATAAATGGTACCTTAATGCCGTTTATCATACTCATTGTTTCACCTCAATATTACGGGTTAACGATTTCTTGAACATCACTCAAAAGGTATTCGGATTTACCGACTACTAATTTTGTGCCGCTATCAGAAAATCTGATTCCGGAGATAACGCCATATTTAAACAATCCGGCTGTTATCGCGCTGCCCTGAGAATCTTTCGCTTCCACCGTGAAAGTATAATCGCCTTTAGGAACTGCTTGACCATCGTTATCAGTGTAATCCCACGATAATTTATTGTCGCCGATTGCATTATCAGCATCTTTAAATTCTTTTACAAGCGTGCCGTTCTTATCATATACTTTTACTGTAACACCCGATGCACTCGCGGGTAGTGAATAACCCAAAGTTACAGAACTGTCATCATTGTTCGTAAAAGCCCCGCCTTGTAGTTTCACTTCTTTGCCAATGAGTGCCGGTGCCATCGCGTTATTAATCGACTGCGTCAACTGATAGTTCGCGTTCACGCTTGTATCAAGTGTCGTGTTAATATTCATTAATTGTTCAACGGAGCTGAACTGCGCTAACTGCGCCGCGTACTGCGATCCATCCATAGGATTCAACGGGTCCTGATTTTTCAACTGAGCTATCATCATTTTCATAAAATCATCTTTTCCAAGAATTGATTTTCCTGATGCTGTTGAAGCTGTTGTTCCTGATGTTGTGACCGCGCTAACTGTTGATGTGGACATAAAATTGTTCCTTATGCTAAGTATTCAACCGTGTTATAGCCATATTGTTTTGGTGAGTCTTTTTCATCACCTGTTTCAAACCGTGATTCATTCACGGTTTGTACTCGCCGCTTCGGCATATCCTGCCGATGTTGTTTTTGTTCTTGATTCTTTAACGAAACTTGTATTGAAACATTGCCCAAACCGTCTTTTTGTAAAGATTCCTTGAGCTGCTGTAAATTTCCTTCTACCGATCGGCGCGCGGATTCAGTTTCCACTTCAATATTTGCCTTTATACTGGAGCTTGTTGTTTCAAGCTGCAGGCGCATTTTCCCAAGCGTTTCAGGCTCAAGAGAATAAATTACCCGCTGTTTATCCTGCGAAAAAATAGCCGTATGCAATTCTTTAAATATTTCTGCAGGTTTAATTGTTTTGATAATGGGTTCCGCACTTTGCAATTTATCCCTGCCCGCGGTAAACATCATCTGCATCTTACCCTCTAACTGCTGCATATTGGTTGCTTCTTTTGCAGTTGATGACATCAAATTACTTCCCGCGGCTTTATTCTCTTCAGTTTTCAATACTTGTTCGTTATTTCCTGCTTTCGCGTGCTTTGCACGCTCAATAGTTTTATCACTTTCAGCATCACCAGTATTCTGTTTATCAGCGGTGATTGATGCGGGCGAATTATGCACGGTCTTTCCTGATGCCGGATGTTTCACAGGCTCAATAACCAAAGCTTGATTTCTTTCTATCGATGGTGTATTATTGGCAACAGTATCTGAATTAACTTTAGTTCCTTTATCCGCGTTAAGTGCCTGTTTAAGTGTCGGTTGAAAAGCCTGTTCGCCAGCGGTTGATACCACTTCAGCACCCGTGATATCTAAGCCTTGGGCTGCATTCACAGCTGCTTCTATTGAAATGTTTTTATCAGTAATTGTTTTATGTAAATCAGTAACGCTTATTTCAGGCATAAGATTCTTTACAATCGGAGAAGAATCAACGCTGAACTTTTGCCGAGTTGATTTAGAAATGTTGTCCGTTAAAACTGATAGCATATTTTTTTTGATAGAAGACTTATCTGCTGATTCAGTTTCAAATCCCTGTAATTCTTTTTTACCGGCCAGTACATCTGCATACGGACTCACGCTGGACTGCAATTGCAGTTTACTCATCAACTGTTCTAATGACTGAACTGCTTGACTATTTTTTGAACCTGTACTGCCTGAAGATAAAGACGGGGGCACTGCTGCCGCTCCTGAATTTTGGATTGAATTCTCTGTAAAATTCTCAAATACAAATGAGTCAATAGTAGTTGCAAACTGGTTTTCCGTTGATAGAATTGCCGGATTTTCAGCGGCATCAAGCTGCGGCAAATTAGCTATTTCCGCATTTTGTGAATTGTCGGCTGCTTGATTAATAGAAGCAGGTAAAGTTGATCCCGTGATACCTTCATTCATCATTAACGCTTGCAGCCCCGCGATTTTATTTTGCATAAAATCATTTGAAGAAATGTTTGCAGTATAAAGTGCCGGATTAATAAGCATCGCGCTTGGCTTAGTGCCAATTTGCTCGAACAAACTACTAATAGCTGTACTTTGAGCTTCTTCATCCGCGGCAGCCGGTGAGTCTGTATTACTGTTATTAATAGTACTATCTGTACTATTTTCTTCCGTTGTTTCTTGATAAGGTGATAACCCTAATAAGAAAGCCAGTGCATTTGAATAATTTTCCGTAGTCCCCGTATCGACATTATCGTTTCTTTTATCAATTCGGGCATCCTCATTCTTAGCTGTTTTATTATCCTGCTCTGATACTTGCAAATGATCTGTTTTACTCGATGAAAGCGGTACATTGACAGCATCACTTTTGACTTGTTCATCTACCTTATAAACTTTTATTATATCCGAAAAAATGAAACTTGGATTATCAAGCTTTGTCGGCTTGCCTGAATTCATTCCTTCTCCGGTTAGATTCTGACGGAGAAACAGGGGATTAAATTCCATTATTGCGCCCGCGTTAATTTATGAATCATTTCAGGACTTAACAGCGAAAGAACTTCCGCGGCTTTTTTCTTCTTCATTGAATAGATTAAATCGCGCGCGACATCATCAGAAAATGACGGCAATACTTTCGCTATTTGATTGGCATCCATCACTTCGTAGAGCTTCACTGTTTCACGTTTCCACATCGCGTATATCGAATCTTTTTCAGCTTTTAATTTTGCTTTAGCTGCTGTCGCTACAGATGCCGAAAGGGGAGACGAGCTTCCTTCCGAATGCTTTTCAGTTTCAGCAGATAAATTTCCACTTGATTTTTCTGCATTACCGGCTACAAGAGAATCAGGATTGTCCAAGCGGGCGAGAGAGTCCTTAACCGCTTTTGCCCGCGATGAGTCTTGCACTACTTTAATGGAGTCCTGCATCTTTTTTTCCATTGCTACAGCTGCCCTGTCTCTGGTATCAAAACGAAACATATTTTCATATTTAGCATTCATCACGAACATCATTCCTGTAACAATCACGAAAGCAAATCCGAAAATTAAGATGTATCCCAATTTATCTTTCATTGTGCTTCACCCTGCGACACTTTAGCTCTTGAAAATTTTTGCGATGCAATTTCATCCATTGATATTTGATCTAAGCGGTTGCTTTCAATTGTATAAGCCGCGAAATGTTTTCCTTCCATCGTTTCAAACATCTTATGTTCTTTTTGCTTTTCCTGCAAATCTTCCAATTTCACAATTCGTAATTTTTCTAAATCATCAAGTTTTTTTTCAAGCATTTTGCGCTCGTTCGCCAGATATTCTTCATATTTATGGATATGATGAATTTCTGCTGCTTTAATAGCGCGCTGTTCACCAATATTAATTCGCAGTGCTTTCAATATATTTTGCAGTTTTTCTAATTCCAGTTTAACCTGATCAATTTGCAAATCAACAACGGCAACTTCTTTCTGCGCCTTCTTCTCAAGAGACTGTTTGATTTTTATAATTGATGCAAATTTATATTTAAAGTTCATAGCAAATCGAGTTACTGCTTCTATTTTATGTTAATGGTTTTTCAATTATATTACTCAATTTCTGTGCCGCTTCCTGCAGGCTAGCTTTCTCAAGCATATCCTGCTTCAAATATGCACGTAGCGTGCTAATTTTCGATAATGCGTGGTCAATAGCAGGATTGCTTCCTTTTACATACGCGCCAATATTAACCAAATCTTCAGCCTCGTTATACGTGGCTAAAATATCTTTGAATGAGGTTACTCGTGATCTGTGATCTCTTGAAACGATATCCGGCATAACACGGCTAATACTTTGTAATATATCTATGGCAGGATACTGTCCCTTATGAGCGATTTTTCTAGATAGAACAATATGCCCGTCAAGAATTGACCGCACTGCATCGGCTATGGGTTCATTCATATCATCGCCGTCAACAAGAACTGTATATATTCCTGTTATAGAACCGCGTTTGGAGTTGCCTGCTCTTTCAAGAAGTTTGGGAAGTATTGCAAACACTGAAGGAGTGTAACCTTTTGTTGTCGGCGGCTCTCCAATTGTTAAACCAATCTCTCGTTGCGCCATCGCGAAACGTGTTACCGAGTCCATCATTAGCACAACATCTTTTCCTTGATCTCGAAAATATTCTGCAATTGTAGTTCCTATATAGGCTGCTTTAATTCGCAGCAATGCCGACTTATCGCTGGTAACAATCACCAGTACTGAACGGCGTAAACCTTCTTCGCCCAAATCCTTTTCAATAAACTCGCGAACTTCACGTCCGCGTTCCCCGACAAGGACAATAACATTCACATCCGCGCTGGTATTCCTGGCTATCATACCTAATAATACACTCTTGCCAACACCGCTGCCTGCAAATATTCCAATACGTTGTCCTTTCCCGCAGGTCAACAAGCCGTCAATAGCACGCACACCTGTTTGCAGGGGTTCAGTAATTCTTTGTCTTTCAAGCGGGTTTGGCGGCTCAGCAAATATTTCACGACTTGTAGGCGTATCTATGTCACCCTTACCATCCAGCGGTCTGCCTAATCCGTCAATTACTCGTCCTAATAAATTATCACCAACCCCGATTCTAAAACTCTTTCCTTCAGCCTTTATTTCACACATCTGTGAAATTTTATCTACTTCGCCTAACGCGACCGAGAGTACTTTCCCATCTTTGAATCCTACAACTTCTGTTTTGCAAACTTCTTTCCCGCTCTGATCAGAGACTGTACACACATCTCCAAGAGAAACATTAGGACCTAAAGACACGATAACCATCCCGATTACATCAACAACCTTACCATTTACCTGGATAGGATCAATTTTTTCAAGCGCGGCGGCAAATCTTTGCCGGTAGGAATCCACTAAACCTGTTTCAAACATTACTTAAAAACACTTGTTCTAACTGCCTGCCAATAACATTAATTTGACTTTGAATGCGGGCATCAACATTTCCGATTTCGGTTTCAATCACGCAGCCGCCTTCTTCAATTTTATCAGTTACTTCAAATTTTACCCTGTCGAAGTTTCGTTCAATCAGCTGCGCCTGCCCGCTATTATTTATCAGTTCATAATCTTTAGGATGAATCTTGATAAAGACCTGATTCGCACCCATAACTTTTTTTACTGCTTCTTGCAGCGAAGATTCTATAACAGATGAGTTTTGAATTTCGCTTTTGATTATTTTCTCGCTAACTTGTACCGCTAACTTTACTACTAACTCATTAAATACATTTTCATAGCCTGCTAACTTCTCTTCAAACGATTCTAATATGCTGAAAAACTCCTCGCTTTTTTTCAGCATCATATCTTCAAAACCCAGTTCAAGTTCTTTCTTTGCCGCGGAATAACCTTCCGAAAAACCTGTCTGATATTTACGCTGCATCTCCTGTTCACGCGTCGCGGCTTCTTCAGCAAGCCTCAAATTCATTTGCACAATTGTTACTTCTTCGGCGGGCCCCGCTTGAGATAGCTTAGCAAACGATCTTAAATGAAGTACATCAGACATATACCTCTTCGCCGCCGCCGCGGATGTTCAAGGTGATTTCTTCCTGCTCTTCCAATCGTTTTACAATATCAACAATGCGGGCTTGAGCAGCTTCAACTTCTTTTAGTTTGGTAGGTCCCATATATTGCAGTTCCTCTTTCAAGAGTTCTGCCGCGCGCTCGGACATATTTGCAAATATCTTTTCGCGAAGTTTCTCTTCTGCAATTTTCAATGAAAGCGCGAGATCCCGCCTGTCAACTTCTTTCATAATTCTTTGAATATCTTTATTCTGAATATTAATAATATCATCAAATAAGAACATCAGACGTTTTATTTCAAGTGATACATCAGGGTCAATCTGCTCTATTTGGTTCAAAATATCTTTGCTGACGCTCACACTCGTTCTATTTAATATGCTCGCGAGGCTTTTCGTGCCTCCAATTTTGCTTACTGATTGATTTATTGAGAAGCCTGCCAATTCATCAACAACCCTTTCTATTTGTTTCAATGTTTGCGGTGAAATTTTTCCAAGGGTTGCAATACGATAGGCTACTTCCGCGCGAAGTTCATCAGGCAGTTCTTTTAGCGCGTTTGCAGTTTGTTCAGGATTCAAGTGAGACAATATCAAGGCTATCGTTTGCGGGTGTTCTTTATTCAAGAAGCCGACTAACTGAGTAGAGTCTGCTTTCTTTAAAACGTCAAAGCCTTTAAGTGTAGTTAGATTCTTGACTTTCTCGATAATCTCTGCTGCTTTTGGCAGTCCAAAAGATTTTTCAAGCACCTTTTGAGCATATTCAATACCGCCCTCAAGCATATATTCGCGTGCTATTATCAAATTGTGATAGTCATTCATCACCAGTTCAACCACATTCGATGGAATGTTTTTTACCTTGGATATTTCAGCCGATATTTGTTCAACATCCATCGGGTCAATATACTTCAATACCTGCGAAGCTGTATCCACATCAAGAGCTATTAGTAATAGCGATGCTTTTTGCAATCCCGTTACATCCTTGGTTGTTATTTCTTTTTTTGGTGCTCTTACATTACTCATAATCATCGTCCCGTAGCCATAGGTTTATTAATTTTGCGGCATCGACAGGATTTTTCTGCACATAGTTTATTATTTTATCTTGCCGTGCTTTTTTCTGTATCGCTTCATTGCTTATTTCATCTTCAATATCACCTACTTCTATCAGCGAATGTTTCTGCCGTGAAGGTAATTGATCTCCACCAGGACGCCCGCCGCTGCTAATCGCCCCCCCGCCCGGCATTGCAAACACTCCGTCATAGTCATCATCTTTATAGTTCACTGTACCAATAATAATTTTTTCATTCTTCAACCTCTTCAATAAACTTCGTAATATCAGCATTGCAGCCAATATTCCGGATATTGCAATAACTAAATTGGATACTTGTTCAAATTTGAACGAGCTGGTATTATCAGGTGCTTCGATAGTGTTCTGATTCTCAAAAGGCATATTCACTACAGAAACAATATCGTTCCTTAAAGGGTTTACTCCAACTGCCTGCGAAATAATCTGTTCCAATTTTTTCATTTGATCTTCTGCACGGGGTTTCATAACAGTTTTGGTTTTTTCGCCTTCTTTCACTTCCTCCGGAATACCATTGATAACCGCCGCGATAGACAACCGCTTAATGTTGCCGGCACTTTCAATCACTTTTTGGATTGTTTTACTAACTTCATAATTCGTAGTGGAATTCAGCGTGGTTACAACATTCGAGTCACTAATCGACTTTCCGCCGCTCTCCGATTTGACCGTTTGCTCACTTATCGCTACCTGTGTTGCAGGGTCGTAGAGTTCCATTGTTTTCTCAACCTGATTGAAATCAATATCCGCGTTAACTTTTACAACCGAATTACCGTAACCTATTACATTATCTAAAATACTTTGGGCTTTACTTACTAAATGGTTTTCAATGGCAGTTTTAATTTCATACTGCTTTCCGGAAAAGCCGCCCGGTGCGCTCTCGTCATTTCCGGATAGCAAGTTTCCTTTTGTATCAACAATCGTCACTTTATCCGGTTTTAATCCTTCAACACTGCTTGCAACCAAATGCGATATTGCCTGTATATTGCTTTTACCCACATCTGAACCTGACGATAACTTCAATACAACCGACGCGGTAGGTTCTTTTTGTTCATCTTTAAATACCGAACGTGCCGGCATTACTATTTGAACGCGGGCTCCTTCAATACCTGTTTGCTGCATAATTGTACGGGAAATTTCACCCTCAAGAGCACGCTTAAAGTTCAGTTTTTGTAAAAAATCTGACATTCCCATCGTGTTCTTGTCAAAAATTTCATACCCGATAATACCCGTGCTTGGAACTCCCTTACCTGCCAGCACCAGCCGGGCTTCATATACCTTATCTTTAGGTACTTTTATTGTCTGGTCATTATCTTCCACTTTGTATGGTATCTTTTGAGCATTCAAATACTCCACAACTTTTGCGGCATCTTCTTGAGAAAGTTTTGTATATAAGGTGCTGTAATTGGGTTCATTGAATACAAATAAAACAAACACTAACAACAATACAGTAATAACAACCAGCCCGCCGATAAGCAGCCTTTGCTGAACAGAAAGCTTGTTAAATATTTCAAACATTGTTGAAAGATAATTTTTCTTCTGTTCCACGGCTTATTGCATCCTTGTTAGTTCACGATACATATCAATTGACTTGTTTCTTATTTCCATTAACAAATCAAGGCTTGTTTTGGCTTTTTCACCGGCTATCATAACATCGTGAATTTCAACATCTTTCCCACTGATAAAGTCATCCGTCATTTGTGATGATTTAAGGGAATTTTGATTTACTGATTTTACAAATCCACTCAGCACATCACCAAAAGGGTTAGAGTCATCCTGCACATTTGCAGGACGAAACTCTGTCGAAAGCGGCATCTGCCGGCGCAATTCATTAATAGTCATTTTACATTCTCCTATCTAATAGTGAACCAACAGAAACACCGGACATTTTTCCGCTTCTTTGATAGAAATGGTAGTCCGCGATTTCTTGTTTTCTTTCAGGATACATATCTGCAAAGAATGCTTTTTCTTCATTTGATACTGTGTCCGCTTTTATTGGCTGCCGGGCGGCGGCTGATTTTTGAACATCACGCGCCATAAAGACATTATAATTTCCGACTGCATTTGTTGAAATACTCACGATTATATCTCCAATGAATCTTTTGCAATTTGTTTTGAAGCATTGAACGCTGTCACATTCGCTTCATATCCGCGGGTCGCGGCAATCATATCCACCATTTCTGTAACTATATTCACGTTTGGCATTAGCAAATAACCGCCTTCGTTTGCATCCGGGTGCTCAGGCATATACACCATATTACCTTCTTTTGTATCCTGAAGCTCTTTCATTGATGTTTTTGGTTCATTTAGCGCGAGGTTTTCAGAGAATGATTGTCCTGTTAAGTGATCAGGGTTATTCGACCGCATTTCTAAAGTAGTGTTCCCTACAGGGTTGCCCGAGTGTGAAGTTGAATCAATATTTGTTATTCGTAAATATTTGCGTTGATATGGTCCGCCTGTTGCAGTCTTGGTTGTATCTACATTAGCTATATTTTCAGCAATTAAATCCATCTTTTTACGATTGATTCCCATACCTTTAGAGCTAATACCAAATCCTCCGAAATTCATATTAACTTTCATCACTTAGTTCCTTTTATAATCTCTTGCATTGTCTTGTAATATGAATTTATTTTTCGCGCGGCAAACTTGAACATAATTTGATTTTCGGCTAAATCAGCCATTTCTTTATCTATATTAACATTATTTATGCCGGATTTATATTCATCACTTTTATCTTTGATAACTTTCACGTGCATATTGCCAATTACTGAATCTTCAGGGCTGCCTAAATGTAAAGCTTCTGTTTTTTTCATACCTGAGTTCATTCCATCTGCCATACATTCATCGAACGTGAGCATCTCGCGTTTGTAATACTCGGTATTCACATTCGAGATGTTTCTTGCTATTACCTTTTGCCTTAGAGAGGTAACAGATATAAGACTTTCGAGATTTTTTATTGTTGACATATTGGTTATATATATTTATTTCATTTTTGAGATGCCAATATTGTGCCAATCTCTCAATACTGCATTCAGGGCTGCCAAACTATAGAGAAAACCGGCATATATTTAAAATATAAAAGGGTACGGAGATAACCGTACCCTTATTGTATAAACTGCACAATATTAACCAAACTTAGCTGCGTGGCTAAAATTATCCACTTGCTAACTATTCAGCAGCATAATCCAGCATTAATGATTTTGTTTCCCCGCAAGAACATACAAACTTAATTTCTTTAATATTATCGTGTTCATCTTTTTTAAGGATTATTTTAACACCGTCACTGCTATCTTCTTCAATTGAAATTTTTGCTATCCCTATTATACTCACATCGCTCGATTTGATAACACTCCCGCTTTTTGGCACATCACGGTAGCTTATTTCCTTATACGACATATCTTCAAATTCTTCTGTCATCATAGCACCGAACGATTAATTATTTCTCCAATTTTTTCAAGCGGTGCAATAACATCCGCCAAACCGGCATCCACGATTGCTTTCGGCATCCCGTACACCACGCAGCTTTCTTCATCTTGCGCAACTGAATAGCCGCCCAATTCTTTCAAATCTTTAATCCCTTCCATACCATCTTTCCCCATACCGGTCATAATTACTCCTAAAACAAATTTACCGTATAACTGTATCACCGATCTTACCATAACATCAACCGAAGGTCTATGCAGTGTGGCTGCAGGCTCCGGTGTTATAACAATTTTATTCTTTCCTAATCCCGCTGAACGCGCGTTCAGGTGAAACCCTCCCGGGGCTATATATACAGTTCCGCCTTCAATATCCTCCATATCCTCAGCTTCTTTCACTTTCACATTGCTCATACTGTTCAATCGCTCTGCCAGAGATTTCGTAAATTTAGGCGGCATATGCTGAACAATAAATATTGGCACCCGCAATTGTTCCGACAATACAGGAATAACTTTCTGCAATGATAAAGGTCCGCCTGTTGATACTCCCAGCACAACCGCGCGGCAGCCAAATTTAGGTATCGTGCCTGTCTTTATCCTTGCACGAATATCAGGACTTTGGACTGTTGTTAATGGCTTTTGTAATCGCTTTCGTAATGCCGAACTTCTCGCTATTGTTTTAACCTTATAGATTAAATCTTCTTTAATCTTGCTTATATTCACGCTGACAAACGACATTTCCTTTGAAATAAAATCAAGCGCGCCAAGCTCCAATGCTTTCAGTGTTGCTTCTGCCCCTTGTGTTGTCAATGAACTAACCATTATAACCGGCGCGGGACATTCTTTCATTATTATTTTCAATGCCGCGAGTCCATCCATTCGGGGCATTTCAATATCAAGAGTAATCAGGTCCGGTCTGAGACGTTTGGCTAACTCAACTCCTTCCATACCATCGCGGGCAGTACCCGCTATCTCTATTGAAGGGTCAGAACTTAATATTATGGAAAGTGATTTCCGCATAAATGCAGAATCATCAACTATCAAAATTCTAATTTTTGTTTCAAGCATTTTGGACGCTATATAAGCTGATGTAATATTTCGGCAAGGTCAAGTATCATTACAACTTTCCCATCGCCCATAATAGTGGAGCCTGCTATTCCTTTAATTGTTCCCAAATAACTGCCCAAAGATTTAATAACCACTTCCTTTTGTCCTATCAGGAAATCAACTTTAATACCAAATTTCTTGTCTGCAATTCCCACCACCACCACATACTGCCACTGTTGTTTCTCTTTATCGCCATTCAGGTGATAGAGAATATTGCCTACATCAAAAAGCGGGAGTACCTCATCGCGAAGTTTGATTACCTCGTGCCCCTTAATCGTGTATATTTGTTTTCTGCTCAGACGAACAACTTCAACAACTGAATTTAAGGGAATAACAACAGTTTCTTTTTCAATTGCCACCAATAACCCTTGAATAATTGCCAGCGTCAACGGCAGTTTTATTAAAAACTTGGTGCCTTTCCCCGGCTCAGATTCAATATTGATTACTCCGCGCAGTTTTGCAACATTTGTTTTCACCACATCCAGCCCAACTCCGCGTCCGGAAATATTAGTAACTTTCTCTGCAGTTGAGAACCCGGGAAGAAAAAGTAAATTAAAAGTTTCTAATCTGCTCAGTTCCTTTGCCCTGTCTTTAGTAATTATACCCTTTGAAATTGCTTTATCGCGAATTTTTTCAGGGTCAATGCCGCCGCCGTCATCCTCAACCATAATGATAATATTATTACCTTCGTGTTCAGCCGATAGAATAACTTTGCCCATTGAATTTTTCCCTGCAAGCGCGCGCCTTTCAGGACTTTCAATACCGTGGTCAAGAGAATTTCGAATCAAATGCACTAACGGATCGTTGATTTCTTCAATTAATGTTTTGTCAAGTTCAGTTTCTTCGCCGTGAATTAATAGTTCAACATTTTTACCGGTTTCTTTAGCAAGGTCGCGAACAACTCGAGGAAACTTATTGAAGACTTTTCCAATCTTGATCATCCTTGTCTTCATCACCGCGAGCTGCAGTTCAGTGGTCATTAAGTCAATTTGCCGTGAAGCATCTGCAAGGTCGCGTACTAATTGTGTACCTTCGTAATTAATTGATGCCTCATTATAAACCTGAGAAAGCCGGTTCCTGCCTAATACTAATTCCGAAACAATATTTAACAAATCATCCAAACGCTTCACTTCAACGCGAATATTATTCTCGCCTTTGCCTGAATCTTGCTTACTATCTATCGTGTATTGTTTCGCGGTTTTATGTTGCTGCTCAATATGCTGTACCACGGCTTCTTCTTCTAATAATGAAACTGTTTCGATAACCGCGGCGTTACTGTTCAAGGGTATTTCTCCTCCAAATGCCACGATTTCAAATTCTGCAGGAAGTATATCGGAAATCGAAATGTCCGGAATTTCGTCAGCAGGTTCAGAAACTGCATTTGATTGAACTCCTGACAGCACTCCATTATTTGCAAGTATCTCCTCGAGTAATTGAGCTGCCGCGGAAGTATCATAATCTTCATTAAACTGTGTTCCAATCACGTTTACTAAAGCACTCATTGCATCGTAAGCCTGCAATATACCATCCATCACGTAACCGTTAAGCAGCATTTCTCCCTTGCGTAACCTATTCAATAAATCTTCCGCGATATGAGTAAGTCCCATTAACCGAACTAAGCCAAGGAAACCGGAAGTGCCTTTAACTGTATGAAACGCGCGAAATATTTTATTAAGTAACTCCGGATTTTTTGGTTGTTTTTCTAACTCAACTAAATCCAGATCAAGCTGTTCCAATATTTCCCTGCATTCGACTAAAAAACTATCGAAAATTTCTTTCATTTCAGGGTCTTGTAGCATCGAATAATCTTGTTCTGCGTCCATACGTCTTAGTATTTTCTATATACTTATGATATTTTAAGAATTACTTCGTAAATTATTTTCTCTTATCAAGTCATCCACTTTTTGCTGCACTCCTTCTCCTCTCGTAAAAGATGCATTTGCATCATAATGCGCGCCATCCGGAGTATCAAATGAATTACTACGACTGCTGCCCATTTCGGAATTCAATTCAGACTTTTCTATATCGGCAACAATTAAACTAAGTTTGCTGTGTACCGAGTTAATAAGATGATTGACCGCGGCAAGTTGTTGCGCGGTGATATCCTGAACCTGCAATGCCATAGTAATTTTATATGAATCTTCGCGAATAGCTTCAATAAGCGGTATAACAGTTTCAAGAATTCGCCTGTCTTTAGTCAACTCGAGCAATTCTTTCAACTGCTCTTGCAACCCTGTATTTCCTTCAAGGGCATTATTAAGGGATTGGGCTAACAGTTCAATTTTTTCCTGCCGCTCTTTTTCAGTTATCAAAGCCGTTTCTATGGACGCGAGCGCGTTTGATATATCATCTACCAAATCCAATATTTGGCAGGTTGCCATTTCAGTTGCATTTGTCACATCATTTATTTGATTGGATGCAATAGGCATCTTGCTCGTGCTATCGGCTATTGAAGTGTTGATAGTATCCAACAGCGGGATAATATCTTTCATAAATTCCACGAGGCTCTGAATTATCGGGACAATCTTTTCACCAAATTTGAATAATGACTTCAGGTCATTCAATTTATCAAATACAGATACTAAATTTTTTGCTTCTTCCATTTTTCTCTCCGCGGGTTAAGTTCTTTTAATAATTGCTTCAATTTTTTCTTTGAGTATCTGCGGAGTGAATGGTTTCACTATATAATCCGATACCCGTGCCTGCAGTGCTTCAATAATATCTTCTTTCACCCCGCGTGTGGTAACCATTAATATCGGCAGACTTGCAATACTTGCATCCCCTCGAATAGCTTTCACTAACTCTAAACCGGACATTCCCGGCATATTCCAATCGGTGATAATAAAATTTATATCCGAATTTGCCGAAAGTTTCCCTAATGCATCTCTTCCATCCACGGCTTCCACATAATTAGGGAACCCCAAATTCTTTAGTGAATTTATTACTATTCTCCGCATAGTTACGGAATCATCAACTACTAAAAACTTTAAACTCATTTTTTATTCGCTCCAGATAATTAATTCAAATATTTTGCTACTTCGTATTGAACCCGCTTAGGATCGAACGGTTTCACCAGATAGGAATTTGCGCCTGTTTTCAAGCCCCTCTCTATCTCTGTACTTCCTGCAAGAGATGAGAGTATGATGATCGGCACATCTTTATAGTTCTCATTTTCCCGTATGTTTTTGATCAATTCAAATCCATCAAGATTTGGCATATTCAAATCCGTGATTATCAGGTCAATCTTTACATTGGGTAATTTTTCCAATGCTTCCATTCCATCGGAAGCTGCTATTACTTCAAAACCTCGCATAGTGAGTGCTACCGAAACAAACTTGCGTATTGTCGGAGAATCATCAGCGATGAGAATTACTTTTTTCATTTGTCCTTCTAATCCTTTTTATATGCAACTGTCTTTGGAAAACTAACAACCTTAAAGGCTTTAGATATGCCGTGCAGCGTTTCCGAATACCCGATAAATAAATAGCCATTCCTAATCAGACTGTTATATAAACCGCTCACAACTTTAATCTTGGAAGCCAAGTCAAAATATATTAAAACATTTGCACAAAAAATAATGTCAAAATTCATCATAAGCTTCATTTCGAAGTCATTGTAAAGATTCATAACCTTGAAATTAACATTCTTTTTTATCAATGGGTCAATGATATGGCTGTCGTGTTCGTGTTTAAAATATTTTTTTAAATAATAAGGAGGGGCATTTCTTATTGAATATTCTTTATAGATACCCTGCTTTGCTGTTTCAATAACCACGTAGTTTATATCTGTTCCCACGATTTCAAATTCAATCTGCGGAAATTGCGGTTTAATAAATTCATTCAACATTATCGCGATTGAATAGGCTTCTTCACCCGAAGATGAAGCGGCACTCCAAATTCGGATACGGTTTTTATTAACTCTGCCCGAGTTTTTTATTATCTCCGGTATGATCGTTGATATCATTGCCTCTAATTGCGGCTGATTCCTGAAAAAAAATGTTTCGTTGATGGTTATTGCCTCGAACAAAAATTTCATTTCCTGCATCCGTTCGGCACCAAACTTAACCATTTCCATATATTTTTCATACGTGGCAACACCAAGAAAATTCATTCTCTTCAGCAATCTGCTCTCGAGTAAATATTTTTTATTGTCCTGAAACCATATACCGGTGTTTTGATAAATTAATACCCGCCAGTCCTCAAAAAGTTTATCACTTAAGACCATCAACTCGCTTGGGCGGTAAATCGGAGTAGAACCCCCCCGTGTTGCAAATTGATCTTTGTTGGTTGAGAATGTTTCCATAAGCTCTATTTGCTCACTTCAGAATTAGAATTCCCTGATTTCAAAGCCCATTGTACTCTTTCTCTGATCATTTCGTTTGGGTCCTTTTCAAATACCTCTAAATATTTTTGTAACTCGGATGGAGCATATTGCTCTATTAATTCGATAAGCCGCAGCTTGTTCCAAATTACGCTATCATCTGCCATCTTATCAAAGAAAACTAACGCCATCTCAGGACGTATCATAAACAATAGTTCCATCACCAACTTTCGTGCTTCCTCATCGGGATTGGAAAGATGATTTAATAAAACATCACACAAGTTAACAACTTCTGTTTCGCGGAGCTTACCAATTGATGTACTATTCCACTCGATTAAGAAATTCTTAAGCAGTTCTAACAGGGAGCGCAGGTTTTCTTGGCGTATTTCTAAATTTTCAAGAATCAGGCGCAATGTAGCATCTCCATTCTGGCAGAGATAAGGGAGAATATTCGCGTCAATTTCCCAATTACTACCGTAAATAGAAAGGCAGGCTCGTAATACATCTTCATCCTTAAACTCCACGATTAAGGATGATGCTGCAACACGGTAACTCTGTTCACCATCTATTAGTGTAGAGAGAATTCTATTTTTCGTATGTTCATCATAAGGTAAATCAAGCTGATATTTTCCTTTCAATTTCATAAGTGAAAGAACAATTGCCCAGGTTGCCGGTATTTCACTTTTATGAAATTCATTCAAAAGAAAATAATATGTCTCTTCATTTCCAAGCTCACCCAGACTTTCGAGTATGGAAAACTGCGTCAATTCCGATGCACTGGAATAGTTGTCCATTATAAATCTACAAGCAGCCGGTGAACCTATTTTCCCGAGAGCCTCGACAACCGTTGGTCCATACAGTTCATTTTGTTTATAAACTTCAATCAACCCCTGAAGTGAACTTTCACACCTTAAATTGCCAAGTGCCTCAACACACGCGAGCATCACGTTTTCGTTCCGGGTTTCTTTTAATATTCCAATTATTCGCTGTTCCGGTGTGCTGTCTCCTATCAATCCCAAAATATCTACAAGGAACTTTTGATCATCTTCATTGCATTTGCCAAGATACTCTAACACATCAGGAATTATTTCCGCTCCACGCTTCAACAAAATATCTCCGGCAAGGTTTCTAATACTTATATCCGATGAAGAAATTAAAGGGAGTACCATTCCTGAAATGTTCTTGTTATCATTAAAGGAAAGCACAACCCCTACAGCATCCCGAACTCCTTTATCCTCATCACTCAAGAGAGAGGTCAATATTCGTAACTCTTCTTCGGATATAGGCTCCGTCAAGAATACTTCTGCAGCCCTGCGCCGCACTTCCGGATCAGGACTGCTTAGTTCGTGCAATATTGGTTCTGAATTCATTTTTTGTCCGCGTTTAGATTTTACCTTATTTTCCAAATACTTGTTTCATAATTTACGCAAAAAAGCATACTTATAAACTATTTTTCAACAAACCCTTTGGAACAATTTTAGTGCCGCTATATTTTATGGATTATTTGCACAACTTTAGACCTGTTTACCTTATAATTGCTTAATAATAGCCATTCGCCCAAATATTGACACCCTTCAGTCAATATATTCATCAAGGCACTATAAGCGTACCTGCTCGTGCTACCCCCCTCACCCAATAGCCAATCCCGGGCTGCAATATGGCTGCAGGCTGATATCCTGCAGAAAAGCCAAAGAATGCTGAAATGGCATCACACCTGACAGATGAGCAATTGCGCGGTATGAAACGCGGCGGACACGATCCTGAGAAAGTATATGCTGCCTATAAAGCTGCAGTTGAGCATACAGGACAGCCGACCGTAATTTTAGCGAAAACAAT
>CAIYTF010000078.1 GCA_903929035.1 uncultured Ignavibacteriales bacterium | reverse complement strand
TTTATAGGTACTGCCGCCAACACGTATTTCTGTTGCTCCAACCCTGCCGCCAAAAACCAAACCATCTTCAAATATAGCTGTTTTTATCGAGCCCTTTGGCCAAAATAGTCCTGACGAACCTGTACCAGTATTATTATATGAACCAATACCATTGTTATAAAATATCATATCAATTTGATTGATATCAATATGATCTCTCAATTCATTCGATGCAATTTTAGAAAGCCCTTTTGTTTTACCGGGTTCTTCTAATCTATACATTCCAAAAAACACAAGTGAACTCATCAATAGCACAGTTAACCGAATTGTGAATTTTCTCATTTTTAAAACTCCATTATTTCTTTTATCCGAGTGTCCGGGAAATATTAATATTCTATTTTAAAGCCAAGGCGTATTTGACGCGGCGTACCATAAATATCAGCATTTGAATTATTGACAGCGTTGTATAAATCAATATAGTTTTGCGCGTATTTATCACCATAATTTTTTATTTTTTGCTTGCCATCGGCTGTTGCTAAATACCCGTCATTTGTTGTGCCGGTTTGCGGGAACACATCTATAACATTTTTAGTGTTTAATACATTTATTATCAGCAGGTATATGTTTGTATTAAGTCCGCTTATTTTTATACTTTTGTCAATTCTCAAATCCACCTGGAAAACCCAGGGGGTGGCTGATTCATTCAGTGTTTCCTGAGGCGTCTGCCCATTGGCATAACCAATCGTTTTGGTAAAATTATGTCCGCTGTTGTAGGATAACATCAAATTCAAACCTGAATTATGCATTGCCGCTGGTCCATCATCACCAATGAACCTATAATCAATATTAATAGTTCCCCTGTGAGTTTCGTTAAAGTCAAGGGCAAATACTTGCTGTGGGAAATAGGGTACTGTAGTCGGTGACTGCCAAATAGCTCTGAATCCGGAAGAAGGATTTGATCCGGTTCCCCTGGCATCTGAAAATGTATAATTAAACATCGCGGAAACACGTTCAGTTCTCCTCAAATCAACCTGAAACTCAATTCCCTTAGTTGTGGAAAAATCACCATTCACGAATGCATAATAGCCGCCGTGCTGGGCACCAAAGTCAGCATAGACAGACCTAATTTGGACTTGATCCTTAATATCTTTGTAAAACGCGGTAACATCGAGAGCAAGGTTTTCACCAACCTGCTGCGAAAACCCTAAATCATATTGGGTTGTTCTTTCCGGACGCAAGCCAAAACCAACGGGATTTTTAATCGCTAACCCGCCTTTAATATTACTTGATACTAAATCAAAACCTTGGTAAATGTCTCGAAGCCTGGTTTGTTGAATAAATTTTCCGTACTGCGCGTGAAATTTAGCCTTATCGGTCAGGCTAAATGAAAATCCCAAACGCGGACTTATTTGCTCCAATGGTTCAACTTTTATCAAGTGGTTTTGGTCAATAATTCCATCTGAAGTAAAAGCTATGTTATGCGGATTGTCAAACACTTTGCTGTCAGAATTGATATAATCATAACGCAATCCAAGGTTCACTACCAAATCATTAAACTCCATCTTATCTTGAATATAAGCACCGATAAATACCGGTTTCTTCGGAGCATAAGAACCTGTTGAATTACTAATGTTTCCAAAATTATCGTACCCATAATTATCTAACGCGTAATACCATCTGTCAGGAGTATAATCCGGATTTGCAGCTGAATAAGAATATAGACTGTTATCATTAACATAAGCGTATGAGTATCGTCTAATAGTCCATTTTTTGTAATCATAGCCGGCTTTAATTTCGTGGTTTTTACCAAGTTGATAGAAATAGTCAGCCTTTATGTCGAAAGAAACATCCCCGCGTTTTTGATAGGCTGCATCCGATGTACCATAAGCATTGAATGAATTTCCATAAAGCATAATAGCAGCCGGACCTGTTCCGTCAGCACGAAAGTTATATCCGTATTTTGCATTCGCGGCTGAGTCTCCATAAGCATATAAATTATTCATCATATCGTAATCAGAATATAAGCGGAAGCTATTAAAATAACTAATATTCAAATCAAGAAACGAGGTACTTGAAGTTAAATAGGTTGCCCTTAAATTCATCGTAGCAGTATAATTTTCTTTATACTGATTTCTTGCAACATTAAACAAATCAAGAACCACGGGAGCAATTTCGGAAGGAGCGCGTGAACTGCCTTGGTTATATGTACCGCTCAACTTCAATTGTAAATTAGCCTCCTCTTTCAAGTCAGCAGTTAAATTTCCTTGTACACGATATGATTGACTTGCAGCATTTAGCAGATAGCCTTTGGGATAGTACAAGTCATACGATTTTGCGGCATCTGTTGAAGGGTCAACTACGCCCTTCATATCAATACCTTCCCAAAACCTAGCAGGCGATCTTTGGAAATTATTACTGCCGGCAACAAAAAATTTAAAACGCTTATCATCAGGAATAATTGGGCCGCCTGCAGTGAGAACTAACTCGCTGTAACCATAAGAATAACCGCCAAGCATTTCTCTATTTCCCGTTTTACTAACGAAATTATCGGTGATACCTTCAAACGAGAATTTGTAGTCTTCTGCGCCTGTACGAAGTGTAGTGCTGATAATACCGGCATTAGCACCGCCATATTCGGCAGTATAGCCGCCGGACTGGAATTGGATTTCTTCAATTGCCGTGCTTATAATTGACGCGGATGATCCTCCCAAGACCGGATCGTTTATTAATACTCCATCAACATAGAACGCGATAGCATCCGAGCGCGAACCACGCACGAATAAACTATCACCCCTGCTTACTACGCCGGCTTTGGTTGCAACAATCCCCTGCACGGTTCGTACCGGAAGATTCTCTATATCCTCTGCCTTTATAATTGAAGTTGCATTTGTTTGGTTCTTATTAATAAGCTGTCTTTGTGCAACTACCGTAACTGTACTCGTCTGCAAAACCTTGTTACGCAGCGAGAAGTTAACCTCGGCAGTAAGATTTGAATAGATGCACACGTTTTCAATTGTCAAATCAGAATAACTTACATAGCTGGCTCTTATGGAATAAGTTCCCGGCGGAATGTTTACAATAATAAACTCTCCGCTCACGTTAGTTACAGCACCCATCGAGGTACCGACAATAAGCACGGTCGCGCCAGTGAGCGGTTCTTTTGAATCAGTATCGATAATTTTGCCGACAATCTTGCCGCTTGAAGATAAAAATGAGTTTCCTGCTATAACAGGAACAAATAAACTTAATAATACGAGTAATGACAGTATTTTTTTTAACATATTTGGCTCCTATTTAGCGGGGTTTAACAGGGACAGGTATTGATTCGCGAATCACCACGGTTGGGGCATTCGCATTTCCTGCTGCAAAAACAAAGTAATTCTTCCCCGCGACAGTTGTTGAGGAATCAGCTCCAAGAACGTTAGCGGGTTTATTTGCAACCGTTGCCGTAAATTTCCGAAAACCCACACTACCGCCGGCTTTACTTACATTATCTTTCGGCTGGACATCTTTTATTATAAGTAAATCTTTACCTCCTGTATAATCGAGAAAATCTATAACCGGCGCATCTTTTGCAGGCAAAGTTGTTATATAAGGGGTAATAATATTATAGAAAAAAAACGATGCCGTACCTGCAACAGGCGTATGGCTGACATAAGTTTTGCCTTCATCCATTTCAAATGTTTGAAATGTATTCATTGTATCAATCGTATTATACTCCCCTATAAACAGTATTGTAGTAATATTCCGTGTTGATACAGAGAATGGTTTGTTATACAAAGTGTCAGTGGTTCCGGTTTTGATTACCGTAATTTTTCTATTTCCCGAATTAATATCAATATAATCTGATAACCCTGTATAAAGCATATTAGAAAATGTTGGTATAGCTTTACCATCGACAAAAACATCGATTGAAGGCACATTCGGCGAAAAATTGCCGATTCGCAATACAGCCATTTGCGTGGGAGGTATCGGTATTGTTGGTTCATCAATACAGCTCACTAAAGTAAGCATACTTACAGCAGCCGCGATACTAAAAAGAAAGAAGTATCTATTCCGCATTATTTCTTCACTCCTGGAATTCTTCTTGTTTAATTTATATAGAAAAAATTAATTAATTTCTAGTAAGCAGGCTATTTTATTCAAATCGCGCATAAACTCGTTTTTGAAATATTTTTTATAATATCCTGAAAACATATTTGTAAAATTAGAAATAAAAAACGAGTTATCCGCTTTTTTCAAGCGGATAACTCAAATATTGAAATAAATGTTATTTCATCAGTGTTAGTTTTTTAGATTCTGTTCTGTTTCCGGCTTTTAAGGTGTAAATATATACACCTGAAGATAGTTTTGAACCATCAAACTTTACCTGATGATTTCCGGCTGCTCTTTCCTCATTAAGGAGCGTGACAACTTCGCGTCCAAGAATATCTGTCACTTTAAGGCTGACAGTTGTTCTTTGGGTGAGGCTGAAACGAATGCTTGTTGAAGGGTTAAAAGGATTAGGATAATTCTGGCTAAGAGAAAAATTTAACGAAGATTTGCTGTTATCTTTGCCAATACCGCTAATAACTCCATTTTTCACTGGGATAGGTGCAATATAAACATTCGCGGCATTATTATAGTCCGCGGATATACTGTTATTGCCAATTTCATACGAGAATAAACTAAATGAAGTATAATTATCAGTACCTGCTTCCGTTGACAAGAAGTTTGCCAAATGCGCGCAACTTTCGTTCAAGTTCGGCGTATTGGTAATATTAACGGGTGCTGACCAAATACCATCCAATGCGCGGTAGGATTGGAAAATATCGCAAATATAGGTTTTTGATGCAGCATCATAATTTACGCCTTGAACCCATTGCGCGACAAATGCATCGCCTTCCTTGCTGACCGCGATGTTACAGGCAGGTCCCATTTGTAATCCTCCCATTCCATCCCAGTTAGTTGAATCGTGAATACCAACCGCGACAACTTGTCCTTTCCAGCCCGTGGCAGTTTTGTAAACTTCAACCACTGCATTGCCATTTTGTGTTGTGTTAAGTATATCGGTAACAGAGAACAGCAAGTGAGGATAGCCGTCTTTATCAATATTTATATCGCCTTGATAAGAAACGTAGTCATCACCTTTTATATAGTCATATAAACGTTGATATTTATTTAAAGTAGGAATTTTTCTAAAGTCAGCAATTTCTGTAACCCAGGAAGCACCATCATTAGTAGATGTATGAATTGCAGGAATCCATCCGGCTGCATCAGAACCGGAAAATGTGTATGTACCAACATCAGCGGCAATTACCTTGCCATTTTTAGAAGCACCGCCGAACCATATACGTTCGCCGTCTGATACCTCAGTTCCATCAAATTTGAATGATGAATCTACAGTAAGAAAATCTTTTGTTTTGAACAAATACGTGATAGGATAGTCATAATCATCAACTAACCAGAAAAATGTTCCAGTAATATCGTTAGAAAAAATAGGCGCAGTTGTATAAAAATTATGACCATCGAGAAGAGCAGAATAGGGTGAACCCGCTCCAACCGGCTGCTCGGCACCATACCCTACATAAATATAATCAGACTGCATCCAGGCAAACCCGGCTGTTGTTGAATCAATAGGCCCTTTGGATACGTTTGAAATAGCCATACTCGGGTACCTTCCCTCTTGCGGTAATCCGGCGTTAATAGGACCGGCAACTCTTTTCCAAGTTAAACCTTTGTCTGTAGAAGTGTTGTAGAATAAAGAACCTGAAGAACTCGCGTAAGTTAATTTTGCTCTGTGAACAAAGGCGATAACATTTGAATATGGATCATATACTAAAGGATTGACTGTGCCGTCCATTGTACTGAATCCATTCTCCATAGAATCAACCACCACCCAGGCTAAAGAATTAGAGGATGATGGCAGTTTGCCGCCTTTGAATTTGCTCGGGGCAGGACCCGGTTCATTGAAAATAATATGAGCTTTCTTGGAAAAACTCCTTGTTTTTGACTGCGCGTTAACTGCAAAAGTAAACACGAGCAAAAGGACAAAAATTGTAGAAAGATACCTTAACATATTGTTCTTTCTCCTTTCATTATATGTAAAAAATGACATTGTCTTAATTCCAATGCCGCTATCGTTCTTTGAGATATATTTCCCAAAAATTTATATATTTAATGTACGATGTACCTAATTTTAATATTAATGTCAAGATATATTTTTAATACTTAACAAAAAGATAAACGTGCTATCTTTGTTAGAGTTTGCATTTGACTAATAATATTAATATAATTCTTTTGGTATTTTTTATTTTGATAAATGCTTTTACAGTTTCAAAAGCAGGGCAAGTACGTAAAGAATCTTATATTAATGTAAGCAAAATGAAGGAAAATCTCTATGAATAATCGTTCTCTTACACGCGAGGAACTTTTAGAAGAAATAGAAGTTTTGAAATTAGAAATCAAATCCTTGAAAGAATGGTATAAACAAGGGACTATAGAAAGTGAAGTAGAGGAAAATCAAATCGACTCGTACTATGACACGATCTCGAATCATTCAGGCAGCGAATTAGACCCTGTGTCGCTTCGTCAAAAGGCAGAGGAATTACTAAAAAAAATAAAAGTTAAATCAATCTGGGAGCGTTCTAAAGCAGAAACTCTGAAAGTTGTTCACGAGCTGGAGGTTTACAAGATCGCGCTGGAGGTACAGAATTACGAACTCGTGATAGCTAAATCTGAAGCACAGGATGTAGCAAAAAAATTTTCCGAATTATATAATTTAGCACCATCCGGTTATTTCACACTTACTCAAGATGGGAAAATTATAGAGTTAAACCTTTGTGGATCGCAAATGATTGGCAAGGAACGCTCGACTTTAATAAACAGCCAATTTGGACTTTTTGTTACTGAAGATACAAGACCACTTTTCAATTTCTTTCTAAAGAAAATATTTATTGGCAGAGCCAACGAAATATGTGAAGTACGCCTTTCGGGTGATGACGACTTTCCAATGGATGTTCATCTTACCGGTATCATTGATGAAAACGGAGAACAATGCCTTGTAACTGCTGTTGATATTACTGAACGGAAAGAGGCTGAAGAAGCTTTAAAAGAAAGTGAAATTAAATACCGGGAGTTAGTTAACAATTCACCCGATGCAATAGTAATTTACACCGAAGGGAAAATTGTTTTTGTAAATAACGAATGTATTCGTTTGATGGCTGCAGAAATTGATGAAGAATTGATCGGGAAATCGGTTATAGAATTTGTTCATCCAGACTATCGTGAATTAGTCGGCGAACGAATGAAGAAAGTTCTTAGTAATGGAACAGCCTTGTCTTTTGCTGAAGAAAAATTTATTCGGCTCGATGGTTCTGAAGTTGAAGTGGAAGTCAAAGCGATACCGATTAGAATTGATAATAGATTCGCGGTACAATTGATTATTAGAGATATTACCGAACGAAAGCGGGCGGAGAAAGAAATTAAAAATGCTAATCTTGAACTTGAAAAACTAAATTCTGTAAAAGATAAGTTTTTCTCAATTATTGCTCACGATTTGAAAAGCCCGTTTCAGGGATTACTTGGTTTTACCGAACTGATTGCTGATGGCACCGACTCTTTCACTCGCGTGGAATTGGATAGTATCAGTAGAAATATGCATAATAATGTAAAGAATCTTATCAAACTATTGAGGAATTTATTGGATTGGGCACTGATGCAGCAAGGGAAAGTGAGTTTTGACCCCAAAGAAATTGCTTTATCGGAAATAGTTTCAAGGAATATTGATCTGCTTTACAAAACAGGCGAGCAAAAAGATGTGACGATAATATTTGAGAGTGGAAGAGATTATATTCTTCGCGCGGATGCGGCAATGCTAAATTCCATTTTGATTAATCTTTTATCTAACGCGGTAAAATTCTCGAATCACGGCGGTAAAGTTACAGTTAAAGCAAGAATATTAGAAAATAAAATGGTGGAAATTTCTGTAACAGATACAGGTATTGGAATGCCGGTGGAAATATCAGGGAAGTTATTCAAACCGGAAGAACAGATTGGAAGAAAGGGCACAGATGGTGAATTAAGCGATGGCTTAGGTTTGTTACTCTGTAACGAGTTTGTTGAAAAACACGGAGGCAAAATTTGGGCTGAGAGCCTTGAAGATGTCGGCAGCACGTTTTATTTTACTTTGCCAATGAATTAGCAAATAATTTTAAAAACCCAATACTAAGTCCTTGTTGAGAAAAAGTTTAATTTACCAACGAAAGAATCCTTGTTTACAGACATTGATATTATACTTCTTTAAGGCTGCCTTTCGTGTACTCATACCAAACCGACAACAAGTTGAATAGTATGCCAATACAAAGTAAATGGTATGCTTGAGGCTATACTCCAAAGGAGTAAAATTTGAATAACCGTGAGCAAGTGCCGCGAAGCGGTAGAAGCTCACGGAAAGGAAACGAACAAGTGTATGTTCCCTGCAAGGGGACAACCAAAATCCGGTATAATCAGTAACTTTTGGGCGATATTGAGTGGTAGTTCGCCTCCTACGGAGACGAGAGAGTGGGCTGCGTGCATTTTACCGTGAGCATCGCACCGCTTCGCGGCACTTGCTCACGGTTATTCAAATTGAACTCTTTCAGAGTACTCGGAATAACACGGTTGATTTAATCTAACTTGTTATCGGGTTGGTATCAGTTATCGATCAATTATATTGACGAACCGGATTTTTCTATATGCCAAACTCATTCAGTGCCTGATTTTACCGCGCTTGCCGGCAAGTTCAAAGTTCCGGCTTGAGATGCTCTAATCCAGTAGCCTTTGCCGGGTTCGAGATTAGCTGCTTGAGTATAACCATTGTTGAATCCATAGAAATTTGAATTCAAGATACCTGCAGGAGTTGTCGTCAATCCGCTGACAGGCACAGTTATATTATGAACTCCAATCATATTCCAGCCTGCAATCAATGGCACTCCGCCTGATGCAGGCACGCCGCAAACTTGAATGTTTGCAGCAGCCGGATAACGAACCCAACAGCCTCTCCCTGCTGTAAGATTTGTTTGAGACATATAACCATTGCTGAAAGCATAGACTTGCGAAGTTGCCAACGGGAAAACAGCTGCTGCAGATGTATTAGCCGGAAGAACCGGCAATGAAACCATATTCCAATTGGCATTTAAACTAATACTTTTACAAGTGTCTGACGGTGTAACATTCGGTATTGCAAAAACTCCTCTTCCGCCTAATTCATTATATCTTTTCTTGAAATCCTGCAAGTATTGATTAGCTATTTTCAGATCATTAATTATCAAAGTATTGTCATCATTAGATATTTCAGATGCCGATGACCAATCGTGCGAACCGGTTATCACCATCGGGCTGCTTGACGGATATGATGCATCAATTAATCCATATTTACTGTACAAAGTATCAAAAACATTTTGATAAATATCCCCGCTGAAGCCCCTGAGAAAATTGAAAACACTCCCTGTCGCGTTTACATCGTTAATAATACCTTTTAAATCGGTTACTCCCGCTAAATATCGGGTTTGAATAGTTTGTGCCAAGTCATTCTTCGCAAAAACATATAGCCCTAAATGAATACTTTTATCCGCGGTATTTAACGCGTCATTAATTCTTGCATTTGTATTATCTGTCGGACTAAAATATAAGTGAACGGAACGTCCTCCAATTGTAAAATCGTGCAAAGTGTTATTAGTCTTTTGATTACCAAATTTTGCATTTGCCGTATTCGGAATATCCGTTTTACTTCCCCACATCTCTTCAAACTCTGCCTGATATGCAGCGGATAAAGCGGGGTCGTTGATTTCTATCACGTTATTTTTCCATTGGGTTTCAGCAGTATTCATATTCCAAGAACCTGTCCATACCCAGTCATTTGCCGTATTTGTATCTCGCGCATCGAACAAGAAAAACTTATTATGCATTGTGCCAACGAGTAATGAAGGTCTCCGGCTCACCAAAACACCTGCATTCAATAAAGCTGTCACACTTGATTGAGTTCCGCTCCCTGCACGGCTGTCATAAACCATTCTCAACTTTACACCTCTGTTTTTTGCATAAATCAAGGCATTCGTAATATTGTCATATCCGTTAAAACTATACACTGCAAAATCTATGGAGTAAGTCGCTTGATTGATTCGAGTAACGAGAGCTGTTTCCAAATTTACTTTTCCTTTAGCCGCGTTTCCAACCATCGCGATAGAAGTATCAACTGCAAGATTGAAATAAACATTTATCGTTCCGATTGAGGAATTATTTGAAACAGTATTTACAGTTTCAGTCGCATCGGGCACACTGCTTGTTTGAGCGGGAATGAAGATAGACAGCATTAATAAAGATAATAATATTTTTTTCATAGCGGGTACGATAGAGTGATTTGCATTAATAAAACAGCCTAAATTATAGCACGAGTTTGGCTTGTTCATCCGCGTGATAAGAACTCCGGACTAATGGTGAAGATTCTACAATTGAGAAACCTATTTTCAGCCCATATTCTTTAAATAACCGGAAAGATTCCAATGTTACATAGCGTCTAACAGGTAAATGCATTTTTGTCGGTTGTAAATATTGACCAATCGTCAAAACATCGCAGCCCGCGTTTTTCATATCCCTTAATAATTCCAATACTTCCTCATCTTCTTCACCAATACCAACCATAATCCCGCTTTTTGTCCGCGATCCTTTAGCTTTGAACCAGGAAATAAGCTCGAGACTTCTTTTATATTTTGCCTGCGGACGGGCAATATGGTATAGCCTTTTAACCGTTTCCATATTGTGGTTAAGAATATCAGGAGGATTTTGGAGTATTATATCAAATGCTTGTTCCTCGCCTTTGAAATCGGGAATCAGAATTTCTATGGTACATTCAGGTGAAAACTGCCGGATAAGGCGGACAGATTCGGAAAATATTTCCGCGCCGCCATTGGTAAGTTCATCGCGGTTGACAGACGTGATAACAACGTGCTTAAGTTTAAGTTCTTTAACCGAATCAGCAACTCGGCGCGGTTCATCTACGTCCAAAGCATTTGGGATACCGACTTTTATATTGCAAAAGCCGCAGTTTCGCGTACAGGTATCGCCAAGAATCATAAAAGTTGCAGTTCGGCGGTTCCAGCATTCGCCTATATTTGGGCATCGCGCTTCTTCGCAGACGGTATTTAAATGCTGGTTACGCATCAAAGATTTTACATCTTGATAATTCGCCCCTCCCGGTAAACGAACCCTTAACCATTCCGGGCGTTTACCAAGTTCTACGCGTTCTGACTCAATTTGTTCTATAAAAGAGTGTTGATGTTTATTTATCATTATTTTTTAAATTCCGGTTAATAACTAAATGTGTTTATTGAATCATCTAAAGAATATTTTCAATTGGTTTTTCCAAGTTGTCTTTTATGGCTTTCAAGAATTTTCCGCCCAGCATCCCGTCAACCAATCTGTGGTCGTGGGAAAGGGTTAAATACATCATTGGTTTAATTGCAATCGCGTCTATATCCTGCATTTCAACAACTACCGGACGCTTTACGACCGCTCCTACACCAAGTATTGCAACTTCAGGCTGATTTATTATTGGCGTTCCAATGAGCGTACCGAAAACACCGTAATTTGTTATTGTAAATGTACCGCCTGTTATGTCGTCCGGCACTAATTTCTTTGTCCGCGCTTTCGATGCCAGCTCATTGATTGACCGTGCTATTCCAAGTAAATTCATTTCCTGCGCGTTTTTGATATTTGGTACAATCAAACCATTTGGTTCAATAGAGACCGCGATTCCTAAATTAACAAATCTCTTTTGCCGTATAAAACTTCCTTCTATCGATGCATTCAACAGCGGATATTCTCTCAATGCCATAACAGCCGCGTAAGAAATAAACGACAGGTATGTCGGTTTTATTCCTTCCCTGTTCAGCAATATATCTTTCTTTTTTAACAGAAAATCGGAAACAAATGACATATCAACTTCAACAACACCTGCAACGTGAACCGATGTATCGCGGCTCTCGATCATTTTATGCATCACCTTTTGACGAATGCTATCCATAGGGATACGTTCCGCGTTATCTGCAGAAGATTCCGATGTAAAATCTTTTTCCTGCATATTCTTCTCTGTCAATTTATATGAATTTCCACTTTGCTCTTGAACTGACTTTCGCTTTTCAATAAATGAGAGTATATCGTTTTTGGTAACTCTGTTATTGTTTCCGGCACCCTGTATTTTTGATAGTTCTTTAAACGAAACACCTTCTTTTTGAGCAATATTCAAAACCAACGGAGAATAAAACTTTTCATCAGGTACGGTATCTTTGGTTTCAACATTCAGGTCATTATTATTCACGTTTGAGGCTATGCCGGAACTGCCCTCGCTACCGCCAACCTCGACAATTGTATCTTCGGCACCGATTAATATTGCAACCGTTTTTCCAACTTCGATAGTATCACCTTCATTGAATAAAATCTCGCCAATAATACCGTCTTCAGGTGAAGGGATTTCTGAATCAACCTTATCCGTGCTTATTTCAAATATAATCTCATCGCGTTTAACGGAATCACCGACCTTCTTATTCCACTTGATAATCGTTCCTTCTGTTATACTTTCACCCATCTTGGGCATTATAATTTCAACTCTCATAGCTGTTCCTTGTAAATACTTTTCGCCGGTAATAAATATATTCATCACTGTTAGCTATGAATATATTGTAACTACTCAGCCGCTTACAAAAGTAGAGAATTTGTTCGAGAATAGCTTGTACAATTTGCAAATAAAGGGAGAAAAAGATTAGTTTAGAAAATGAACAACACCATAGAAAAAGAGGAAATTCGGAAAGCAGCAAAAGAAATAGATCGGCTCAGTGCCTTGGTAAAAGAGGGTGGTTTTCGTGTTTTGATATAGCGTTGGGGATAAAAAGAATATTCGGGCTAAATATTTAATCTCAGAGGCTGCCGCTATCGTTACAGACGAGCTTTCTTCAATGCTTTCTATCGTCACTAATTTATCAATGTTTTCCAAGCTGTATTTGATTGAATTTCTCGTTGATTTGATGAATGCGCCTTTGTTTCGTATATTATATTCGATGTGAAAAATATTGCGGCGTTTTTATGAATGATTTTAACGATATAGACTATGATGAATTAGTCGGGATTGTCCTTCGGG
>CAIYTF010000077.1 GCA_903929035.1 uncultured Ignavibacteriales bacterium | reverse complement strand
CTCAGATAGATAAAGTAACGCAGCAAAATACAGCCGGAGCGGAAGAAACAGCCGCAGCCGCGGAAGAACTATCGAGTCAGTCGCTGAGTATGAGAGACTTGGTAAGCGCGTTTAAGCTGAGCAATACCTTCCAGAGAGCAAGTAGTAATACCCATAAACAAAAAAAGAGAGAAATAGGCACCGGTCAATTAAGGCAGGGCAGTAAAAAGCTGCTATCTCCAAATGACATTATCCGCTTGGATGATGAAGAATTTGGGAAGTATTGATTACCGTTAGTAAGCAAATCATATTAATAGGCAATTTGGTAGAAAATACATTTTTGGTCATTAAAAATTTGGCGAGGAAGTATAAATACTGTTTCACTTTGATATACTTCTCGAAGACTAGAGCCTGATTTTGAATAGACACAGATATTGCAAAATTCAAAGATTAATTATTTCAATATATTATCATTAAGGAACGTAACGTATGAACTGGTTTTATAACCTAAAGATTAGAACAAAAATTCTGATCGGTTTTGCAGTTGTTGGCACGATGGCAGGGATCATAGCAATTTCAGGGTATAATAGTCTTGGGAATTTGCAGGATACTGAAGATGCTATTAACCAGCAAATTGTAGTTCCGCTGCGAGACCTTGGGTATGCAAATGCAGCATTGCTTTTAGCACGCGGAAACGTGGGTTACGCGTTGTTACAATCCATACCAGCAGAACGCGATTTTTATATTAATTCTGTCATAACGGAAGGAGCAAAAGTTGATTCTCTTACACATAAATATGAAAAAACAAATCTTTCTAAAGACGATGAAGAACTTTTGTCTAAATACAAATCGGACTGGGAAACCTATAAAAAAACAAGAGACAGAATAATTGATTTATTACGAAAAAATCAGGACAGCCTGGCTTTTGTTATTATTTATGCGGAATCAAGAGATCAGTTAAATGCCACGCGGAAGTCGTTACGGGCATTAATTGATAAACAAGCGGCTGAAGCAGAGGAAATGTTCAAGGAAAATCACGATAATGCCGAGTCTTCAAAAGAAATAATGATAATTTTGTTGGTTGTGAGCGGTATTTTTTGCTTAGGATTCGGCTGGTTTGTATCGGGCATTATCACTCGACCTGTCATCAGCACTTCTGAGATGATCCAGGAAATGGCAAAAGGTAAACTGAAACGAAGACTAAAAATAACCACACAAGATGAAGTGGGCGTAATGGCGCAGGCAATGGATTCATTTGCAGAAGACTTGCAGTTGAATGTGGTTGGTTCAATTCTCAAGCTTTCCGAGGGTATTGTTGAATTTAGTGTAAGCAGCAAGGATAGCCAAGATGAAATTTCGCCGGCGATTCAGAAAATTATTATTACCCTTCAAAAACTGATTCAAGAGGCAGACAGTCTCACGCAGGCAGCGGTTGAAGGAAAGCTTTCTGTACGCGGGAAAGAAGCTAATTTCTCAGGCGGTTACAGACAGATAATTCAGGGTGTCAATGATACTCTTGATGCCATAGTAGGTCCATTAAATGTTGCCGCTGAATATGTTGACCGTATAGCCAAAGGAGATATCCCGAATAAAATTACCGATACATATAGAGGCGATTTTAATGAGCTTAAGAACAACCTTAATCTTTGTATAGGAGCTGTGAATGCACTCGTTGCGGATGCGGGTGTATTAAGTAAAGCCGCGGTAGAAGGAAAACTCGCGACCCGCGCCGATGCAACGAAACATCAAGGAGACTTTCGCAAGGTTGTCCAAGGGGTAAACGATACTCTTGATTCTGTAATTGGACCGCTTAACGTGGCAGCTGAATATGTGGACCGAATCTCGAAAGGTGATATCCCGAAT
>CAIYTF010000076.1 GCA_903929035.1 uncultured Ignavibacteriales bacterium | reverse complement strand
GGACATAGATGCTTTTTATCATTCTCCCGTGAGTTGTCACTCACGGTTATTCAAATTTAGTCCCGTTGGGACATAATATCCGTACCATATATTTTCTTGATTTCAGGAGACTGAGTAGTTACCAGAAACCCAACTATATCTGTTGGGAGTTTTATTTTTTTATGGTGTTATTATTATTTAAGTTCGTACATCTTTTTTACAAATTTATTTTTTTGGAGCGTATATGAATATCGAAGACGTAATCCGGGCACATAACGACTGGAAAGCAAAGTTACAAAAAGGTATCGCCAATCAGGAAACTTTTCAGGTTGATACAATTGCGGGAGATAAAAATTGTGTATTTGGGAAATGGCTATACAGTGAAGGCAAAACTAATTTTGGCACACTCCCTTCATTTGCAAAATGTTTGGAAAAACACGCTGCTTTTCACAAGGAAGCAGGTCGTATCGCGGGGCTTATTAACAATAAAAGATTTGACGATGCAGAATCAGCACTCAATACAGGCTCCGCTTACGCGAGTTGCAGCGCGGATGTGAAAGTTGCAATAAATATTCTTGCAAGAGAAGCTAAACTGAAATAATTATTTTAAAATGTCTATATACTAATAATTAAGGAACTTAACAATGAACTGGTTCTATAATATGAAAATGGCAAAGAAACTGATTCTAAGCTTTTCTTTGGTATCGCTTGTTGCTGCTTTCATCGGCTATGTGGGAATATTAAGCCTTGAAAAGGCTAATGATAGTGATAGAATTCTCTACGAAAATAATACTATACCAATTAGGCAGATCGGGGCTATCTCTGTTGCTTTTCAGCGACAGAGAACTGATCTCGTTGATTTGCTATACGCGAAGGACGCGGAATTCATTAAAGAGCAGCTAAAAAAAATTTCCGACAGAGAAAAACAAATTGATGATACTCTTCCCCGCTATGAGAAATCGATTATGACCGAACAAGGCAGGAAAGATTTTCAGGAATTGGAGAATAGCTGGAATGATTTTAAGTCAGTTAAAGTGGAAATGATTAATCTATATTCTGCCGGAAAGAGGGATGAAGCCGCCAGCGTATATCATATAGACTTGGAGCTTGCACGTGTCCGCTTTCAAAATGCGTTAGCGGCAGTAGATAAGCAAAAAATAAGTCTGGCAGAAGCAAGGGTTGAACAGAACAGTCTCGAAGCTCATTCTTCAATTAAGTGGATGCTGACATTACTGATTTTAGGAGTAGTTATCGCTATCGGTCTTGGAATATTTATTTCAAGAATAATTACAGGTCAGTTGAAACTCCTGTCAGAAGTTTCCAAAAAGGTTTCGGCGGGTGATGTTGATGTTTCAATTGAGCAGGAGTCAACCGATGAAATTGGCGAACTTATGGGTGCTTTTAAAATACTAATCGAAAATATTAAACAACAGGCTTCGATAGCGGATAGAATATCAGAAGGTGATCTAAATTTAGTTGTTGATGTTAGATCTGATAAGGACCTGCTGAATAAGAGCTTTGTAAAAGTCATCAATACACTATATGATTTGGTGAAAGAAACGGCTCTTCTCACCAATGCCGGAGTTGAGGGCAAGCTAAAAACCCGCGGAAATTTTGAAAAATTCAAAGGGGACTATAAAGAAATTGTTCTGGGTATTAATGCCACGTTGGATGCGGTCATTGGTCCATTAAATATGACAGCAGAGTATGTTGACCGTATTGCAAAAGGAGATATTCCGAATAAAATCAGCGACACTTATAGAGGCGATTTCAACGCGATAAAAAACAATCTAAACCTATGTATTGATGCAGTGAATGCTCTTGTAACTGATGCCGGAGTATTAAGTAAAGCCGCTATTGAAGGAAAACTTGCCACCCGCGCCGATGCAACGAAACATCAAGGAGACTTTCGCAAGGTTGTCCAAGGGGTAAACGATACTCTTGATTCTGTAATTGGACCGCTTAACGTGGCAGCTGAATATGTGGACCGAATCTCGAAAGGTGATATCCCGAAT
>CAIYTF010000075.1 GCA_903929035.1 uncultured Ignavibacteriales bacterium | reverse complement strand
CCTTTATCACGTAATTTGGTATCTCGAACGATAAATCTAAATCCAAAGGCTCTTTGATTGTAAGCAGCCCGTTGTAATAAAGCAGTGAAATAAAATCATCCACCGTGAAATCTCTTTCAAAGCTGTAAATTTGAGTCAATTGAGCATTATATGTTCCCATCTCCAGTATGGTTTTTATCGCTTCCAAATTCTTATCGCGGTTTTGGATACTAATCAGATTATTGATCTTGGAAAAATCACTCACTACATTCGTATCGACCATCTCGCGCGGGTATTTGAAAGTTTCGGGATTGATTTCGGAAATAAACCTTAGCAGCATCGCGGGATTGTATAATTTCGTTGTCGCATCGGGTGAGAATAAACTGCCGTTATACCAATCGGCGGCATCTTTCATAATAGTATCGGCAGCGGCATCAGCGATACCCTGAAAAAGGTCGTAAACCATTTGTTTTACTTCAGTAGTTGTGAAACCAGCCATTTCATTAAACGCGGCTTTACCGGAAATATTCGTTGCTATGTTGAATCCGCTTGTCATAGAGTCCAATGTTACCGGAGTAACTCCCGTTGCGAAAAACCTGTCTATTATGCCTTTTCCCGTATATAATTTAATCGTTTCATAAAATTTTCTCACGAACCCGTTTTTTGACAGTATATCCGTGAAAGAGGTAAAATTGAAAGACAGTATCTCGTTCGTGAAATGGTCGTATTCGTCAATTAGAATCATTATTTTATGCTCGAGTTTATCGCTTACTTCCGCCAAATAATAACCCAGCGTACTGGACGGATAAATGTTTTTCATAACTTCATCGAATTTACTTTTTTCAAGTAATTTATATTGCTTGTTAAAATCTATTAATCCGAATTTAATTTTGTCGTTAAAGCCCTCCATAACATCTTTGATATCCGATGTGTTAATGCCTGTGAAATCCAAATTCATCACATAATAACTGTTACGATTATCGGTCGGATTTTTGCCCGCGTATAGTCCGCCGAACAAGGAATCAAATTCAGCCTTGTACTGCACTCCGTAATAATAATTAAGCGTTGAAATGAGCAATGATTTCCCGAACCTGCGCGGACGAAGAAAAAACAGGAAACTATTTTCACCGCTCTCCATTTTTTCGATGTAATTCGTTCTATCGACATAATACAATTTCTTTTGTATTAAGCTTCTGAAATCGGAAATGCCGTAGGGTATGCCTTTTTGAATTTTCATTGTTATACAGTAACTTTTATAATTTTCTACACTAATATAAATAAACAGGAGTTTATTTATATTAGCCAAAACGCTTCTGTCTCGAAATAGTCTGAATTACAGACTGCAAGGATTAAAGGATTTCATAGATACCTGGTAACTGCTAACATACCTGTCTTTTTATTTTCCGGTTTCCGGTTATTCCCTGAATTATTGCATCCGAATGTTTTCCACTCAATACCAATAAAACAGTTGCGGCTATTATTTTGAGATCAAGCCATAAACAAGCCCGTTCATTGTATTCAAGATCGAGTGCTACAAGGTTTTTAATTCCTTTATTTCTGTCTCCATATACCTGCCATAAACCGGTAATGCCCGGTTTAACTTTTATTGACTGCCTGTCACGATAAAGCTCAGGATAGTTTAACCTCAATAATTCAACATCGCTTATCATTAAAGGGCGCGGACCTATGAAACTCATTTCCCCTTTTAACACGTTTATTATTTGCGGAAGTTCGTCAAGCCCGCTCTTTCTTAGCCACCCGCAAAATGCCGGAATATATTCTGCCAGATGCGGTTTGTATAAAATATTGCCCCCATTAATATTAACATTTGTTTTATCTATAATAATTGTCTTGAACTTGAATATCTTGAATATTTTATGTTCTCCTGTAATTCCTCTTGCCTGCATTATAAACGGCGATGATTTTAGCAGTATTGTTAATATTAAAGCCGCGAGAAAGATGAAAGGAAGCAAAATAATAAACATAACTATAGCTAATATGAAATCAGCTTTACCTTTTATTAGCAGGAAGTTAAACGGTAATCTCAAGGCACTCCGAGCAAACATCACCTGTAAAAATTATTAGCCAAAATTTCAAGTTTGTTATGGCTTTTATGTCTTCAAGTGCCATATATCCTTTTACCTGCTCGATGCCCGCGGTTCTGACCGAATCGAGTTTGCCCGACTCTCCTTTTTTGATATAT
>CAIYTF010000074.1 GCA_903929035.1 uncultured Ignavibacteriales bacterium | reverse complement strand
GATTTTTTCACCGCCTGTAACTACTTTAGTCTCCTGAAATCAAGAAAATATATGGTACGGATATTTTCTTCATATTTTAATCGTTTTTTAAGAATCCTCTTAGAATTTATTAAGGGAAGAAGCAGTAAGTTGATGGTTTAAAAAAAAGGAGTTATTATGTTCGATACTAATCATCTGCACCCGATGATAGTACATTTTCCTATTGCGCTTTTGTTAGTAGGATTTTTATTTGAAGTGTTGTCGTTATTTATCAAGAAAGAAGTTTTTAGCACTGCAGCATTCTATCTGCTTATACTCGGAACGCTTGGAGTAATCGGGGCGTATATATCCGGGGATATTGCCGGAGACGGAATATCCGAGAGCGGTATGCTGAAAAATGCCTTGGATTCTCACGAAGATGCCGCGTTCATAGCACTGTGCATAGCAGTCTCTGCCTCCATCATCAAAACCGGTTATGTTTTACTAAAGAAAAATTATCTCGCGCTGAAATGGCTGTCATTCGTACTCTTTCTGTGCGGCGCGATAGCAGTTTGCCGCACCGGATATTATGGCGGGCAATTAGTTTATAAATATGCAGCCGGAGTTCAATTGAATATTGGGCTTAATCCTCAGGATGCCCCGCTCTATGATAATTCCGAGAAGGAAAATCATTAAGGGTTCGTTCATAAATAACCTAAACAATTTCTCACGCGAAGACGCGAAGATCGCAAAGGTTATCTTTAGAAAATGTTAAAGTTATTTCTTAACAAGTCCTAAATTAGGTTATGCGTTTACTAATTGTTGAAGATGAAATCGGAATATCGAATTTTTTACGGGACGGCTTACGCGAGGAATCCTTTGCAGTAGATGTTGCCGTGAACGGGAAAGATGGGTTAGAGTTAGCATTATGCAATGACTATGATTTAATCCTTCTGGACTGGATGCTGCCCGGCTTGAGCGGTATAGAAGTTTGCCGTCAATACCGCGAAGTGAATAAAACTACCCCTGTTATTTTCCTCACCGCGAAAGATACCGTAGATGAGACTGTTTTTGCATTGGAGACAGGGGCAAATGATTTTCTGAAGAAACCGTTTTCCTTTACGGAATTATTAGCAAGGATACGCGTGCAGCTGCGGCATAAGGATGAAGAAGTTTCTATTTTGTCTAGCGGAAATATTGTTCTCGATTTGAATTCCTATATGGTCTATAAAGATTCTATTCCTGTTCAAGTCACTCAAAAGGAGTTCGCGCTTCTTGAATTTCTCGTGAGAAATAAAGGGAAAGTCTGCTCGCGTACTAAAATAATAGAACACGTGTGGGACCTGCATTTCGATGCCGATACATCGGTCATAGATGTATATATTAATTTCCTGCGTAAGAAACTTGATAGCGGGCAGAACAAAAGTTTTATTCATACCGTTAGAGGTGTCGGCTATATGATTAAAGATGACTGATGAAGCAAATTCGGCTTAGTTTACGCGGTAGAATTGCCGTTTCAAATATGATCCTTTCATCAGGATTAATATTGCTTGTTTTCTCAATTATCTACTTGGTTGTATATACAACAGTTACCAGCCACCACGATGATGACCTCGATCTCGAAGCATCGGAAATATTTCATAGTTTAGTAATCCTCAATGATTCATTTATTATTGCCAATCCATTGGAGTGGACTGAAAAAGAACATAAGCAAATAGAAGTTAATCCCACTTTTATGCAAATAATGGATTCAAGCGGGTGGGTTGTCCGTAAAACAGGAAATCTGCTTAACGACTCTCTTGCTTACAATTACGGATATAAGGGCAGAACTTATATTAACACCAATTTGCATAGAGCCAGAATCAGACAGCTTCAACAGCCGATAGTTAATCCCACGGGCACGGTGCTTGGTTACTATATAATCGCGACACCTTTACAGGAATCCGATATAGTGCTAAGCAACCTCCTGACCATTCTAATGATTCTATTCCCCATAATTACTGTTGTGTTATTTTTTTCTACCAAACTTATCGCGGGTAAAAGTATCGCGCCTGTCGCGGCTATCATTAAAACCGCGGAACAAATATCAAGAAAAAATATAGCCGAGCGAATAACGCTTCCGCAAAACCAAGATGAGCTTTTCAGTTTAGCCAAAACAATAAATGAACTGTTAAACCGATTAGAAGACACGTTAGAAAGGGAAAAGCAATTTACTTCTGATGCTTCACACGAATTACGAACTCCACTCTCCGCTATTAAAGGTACATTAGAAGTCTTAATCAGGAAGCCGCGATCTGTAGAACAGTATCAGGAGAAAATAATATTCTGCATTAACGAGGTAAACAGGATAGCGGATTTGATTGAACAATTACTTATGCTCGCGAGATTTGACGCGGGTAAGATAACACCTAAACCTGAAGATGTTGAATTAAATTCTCTGCTTGAGCAGCTGCTTTCCCGATACCAAACAGAAATTGAAATCAAGAATATCCGGCTTACTAAAAACATTCCGGAACATTGTATTATTCAAACGGATCACTCAATTTCAGAAATGATTATCGGCAATATTATTTCTAATGCTATTAAATATTCCCGTCAAAACGGGAATATAAAAATCGAAATCAGCAGTGAACTCGGCTTTACGCGGATAGCCGTTCGGGATGATGGCACGGGAATGACAGAGGAACAAATAAAAAGAATATTCGATAGATTTTATATGGCGGATGAATCGCGCCGAACCGATTTAAATAGTGTCGGGCTTGGGCTTTCGATTGTAAAAAAATTAGTTGAAGTTATAGGAGTAAAACTCACGGTCGCGAGCCTCCCCGATGAAGGAACTTTATTTACTTTATTTTACCCCTGATAAAATTGTAACAGCGGGCGGGAATGGAAATCTAAAAAGGGGTCTTATGTGCCAAGCCCTCTAAACTTGATATTGTTTGTAAAGATAATCATATTGATAACAAACGCTTTCCTTATTTATTATGCTTTATAGAAGATATGGAGGAGTTAGAAAAGAGCTAAATGTAAAAACACCTTTTAATGCTATTGAAAAATGGTATGAGTTAAAGCCACAACTTTTTTTTCAAACACCTTTGGATTTTAAATCCAAATTATTATCTTTACAACAAAATTATTATTCAAGTTTTCTTAAACAAGCTTGTGAAACTTGACATCTTAACTTACTATCGTGGTTATTTATTATAGCCTAATTTTCCGAGGCAGCAAATTATTTATTACTGAAAGGATATTTGAAATGATGAAGATACACATTTTGATTCTAACCATAATGATTAGTTTCTCGTTATATGCTCAGCAAGAGAGCATTGAAAAAATCTTAGATAAGGACGGTACTATTAAAACAGATGCCCCCGGTTCTTATGATGTAAAAGGTTATACAATGACCTGCGATGAAAACAACAAACCGGTTTTCAAGAAAGATAACGGGATTAATAAAACAACAGCATATACCTGGGGCAGCCTCGGTACAGGCACGAACGCCACGGTTTATGCCTTGGCTGTTGACGCGAGCGGCAATGTTTATGTTGGGGGAGTGTTTACTACTTATGGCAGCAATGTGACAGCTAATCATATAGCCAAATGGAATAGTTCCACAGGTTGGTCAGCATTAACCTACAACAGTATTAACGGAGTAAGTAACGGCAATGTTTATGCCATAGCGGTCAGTGGCTTCGATGTTTATGTTGGCGGGGACTTTACCACTCTTGGTAATGGAACAGCCGCTAATAATATAGCCAAATGGAATAGCTCCACAGGCTGGTCAGCATTAACCGATGGAACTATTAACGGAGTGAATAATGCAGTGTTTGCCCTAGCCATCAGCGGCACAAATGTTTATGTTGGAGGATTATTTACTTATCTAAGCAACAACTTAACGGTTGCTAATCGTATAGCCAAATGGAATGGCACTGCTTGGTCAGCATTAATTGATGGAAGTAGTAATAATGGAGTAAATAATGATGTCAATGCCATAGCCGTCAGCGGGACGGACATTTATGTTGGAGGATTATTTACTTCAGCGGGAGGTGTTGCAAGCCGGATAGCCAAATGGAGTGGCACTGCTTGGTCAGCATTAGGACAAGGGATAGATGCCGGTACGGTCAAGGCCATAGCGGTCAGTGGTTCGGATATTTATATTGGAGGATCATTTACTAAAGTTAACGCTTCTAATATTAACGCTAATCATATAGCCAAATGGAATAGTTCCACAGGTTGGTCATCATTAACTAATGGCAGTATTAACGGAATAGGAGGTAGTGAGGTGGATGCCATAGCGGTCAGTGGTTCGGATGTTTATGTTGGCGGGAACTTTACCACTCTTGGTGATGCTTCAACCGCTAATTATTTAGCTAAATGGAGTGGTGGTGCTTGGTCTTCAATAGAAGGTGGAGCAAATGCGCTTATCAACGCGTTGATAATCAATCCTCTTGAAGGAAAGATGTATATGGGCGGAAATGTAAGTTTGCTAAACGGCGCGGTCAACGTGAAATATGTCGGAACATTCATCGATCCGGGTAATCCTCTCCCCGTGGAATTAACATCTTTCACCGTTGCAGCCTCCCGCTCCTCTGTCCTTCTTAAATGGGAAACAGCTACTGAAGTGAACAACTACGGTTTTGAAGTGGAGCATTTAACAGAAGGTAACTGGACAAAGATTGGTTTTGTGCAGGGCGCGGGCAACAGTAATTCCCCGAAAGAATATTCGTTCAGGGATAAATCCGCTGTAAACGGAAAGCACGTGTATCGTCTGAAACAAGTCGATACCGATGGTAAATTCGATTACAGCAAAACCGCGGAAGCGGATTTAGGCTTGCCGGACAAATATTCATTGAGCCAAAATTATCCGAACCCGTTCAATCCGTCCACGACAATTTCATTTGCTCTGCCTGAAAAGGCAACTGTTCAGCTATCTATATATAATGGAATAGGCGAAAAAGTTGCCAACCTGATTAACGAACAAATGGCAGCGGGCAATCATCAAGCTGTATGGAACGCCGGTAATACGTGTTCCGGTGTTTACTTCTATGAACTGAAAACAGAGAAGTTTAGGTCAGCTAAGAAACTGATGCTGATGAAATGACGAATAATTGTTAATGGTAAATTATCAATTGTTAATTAGGGTCTCCTGAAAAAGTCAAAATATCGATATTGTACAATAATAACGCGGTTCAAATGGATTTGGATAATTTATAGGTGCACGCTTTTTGAGCATAATCCGCATTTTTCCTTGCACTTGCTAAAAAGCAATTCAATCGTACTCGATGCGAATCTATGACCTAAATCAACCAGACTTTGAATTTTAAAATTGTTTAGCTATCAAAATGCTCTTTCCCGGCATTTTTACGGAGCAAATCAATACTTTTGCGCCTATATGTCCGTGCCGATGAACAGATTGCAGCAAGTGGCTGCCATTTAGAAACGGCGAATAAACCTTTTGACTTTTTCAGGAAACCCTATTTAGAGCTTCAAAGAAAATGATTTTAAACAAATAGGTTATATTTATTCGGCAGACGGTGCAAGCCGTCTGCCCACTTTTTTATTTGTGATTCGAAGTATTGAACTCTTCAGGTTCAAAACAATATCTCTTGATTATAAATCCGATTCAGATTGGACTCGTTCAGCCCACCGCGCTATTTCTTTCCGAACCAACACGGGATTCGGAGAACCGATAGTCTGCTTGCGGTGCAGGGATGTTGTAATATCAAATACTGCCATCACTGATTCATCAAAAACAGGACTGAATGAAATAAGCTCCGCGATTGTCAGTTGATTAAATTGTTTTTCATTCGCTTCGCAGTATTTTACGATGCTGCCGGTAATATGGTGAGCCTCGCGAAACGGAATGCCTCTTAATACCAACCAATCAGCTATATCGGTTGATAAGATAAAACTTCCGGAAAGTTCGTTTTCAAATCTATTATTATCGAATGAACTGTTTGCTAAAATCATTTGAGTTATCGCGAGAGAATCAATGTAGGTTTGCACCGCGTCAAATAGTTGTTCTTTGTCTTCTTGCAAATCCCTGTTATAGCTTAGGGGTAAGCCTTTCATCATTGCTTTCAGACTGCAATCCGCGCCCAGCACTCTGCCTGTTTTTCCGCGCGTCAACTCGGCAAGGTCAGGATTTTTCTTCTGAGGCATCAACGATGACCCTGTAGATACGGTATCATTTAGTTTCATAAAATGCCATTCTTGGGAAGACCATAAAACAACTTCTTCCGCGAACCGCGAAAGATGCAGCATACCCGCGGAGCAGGCGTGAACACAGTCTATTACAAAATCCCTGTCCGAAACTGCATCCAAAGCGTTCATAGCAATATTTGAAAAGCCCAGCTCATTCGCGGTAAAATTTCTATCGAGAGGCAGAGTGCTTCCTGCAAGGGCACCGGCACCTAAAGGGCAATAATCGGATTCAATTATCACGTTCGCGAATCTTCGATAATCTCTTTCTAACATTTCAACGTAAGCAAGCAGGTGAAAAGCCAATGAAATTGGCTGTGCGCGCTGCAAATGGGTGTAACCGGGAATAATAACTTCAGCCGCGGATTTTGCAATCTCAAGAAATGCCGCTTGCGTTTGCCGAATAGCTTTTTGTACTTGTTTGCTTTGGAATTTAACCCATAACCGCAGGTCAGTCGCGACTTGATCATTGCGGCTTCTACCCGTATGCAGTTTGCCGGCGGTATCACCGATAAGTTCAAACAACCTGCTTTCAATTGCAGAATGTACATCCTCGAATTGTTCCGGTTTGGGAACCCACTCTCCCGATTCATACTCATTCCTGATTCGAGAAAGAGCCAAGTCTATGGACTCGAACTCGCTCTCTTTCAGCAAACCGATTTCGCGGAGCATTTTTGAGTGGGCTTTACTGCAAAGAATATCCTCGCCGAATAATAGTATGTCTATTCCAAGCGAGGATGAAAATTTCAAAGCCGCGTTGTTTAACGGTGCGGAAAATCTTCCGCCCCAAAGCTTCATATAGTTATTGTATGCGCGGCAGCCCGTGCTACTTTTGTCATTGTTTTGTATGGCAGCCCGTAAAGCGCGAGAAATCCTTCAGCGGCACTATGATCAAATTTATCTGCAACAGTGTAAGTTGCCAATTCTTTGTTATACAAGCTATATACCGATTCGCGGGAGAGGATGGTGACATTTCCTTTGTAAAGTTCAACTGTCACGGAACCAGTTACGCGTACCTGTGTTTGATCGACAAACGCCATTAGCGAATCGAACAATGGCGAAAACCATAAACCGTCATAAATTAAATTAGCAACTTTATCGGAAACGCCCTGCTTGAATCTAAATGTTTCCTTGTCCATAGTCAGTTTTTCCAATTCATTATGTGCCGCGTATAATATAACTGCACCGGGAGCTTCATAAACTTCTCTCGATTTAATTCCAACCACGCGATTCTCAATAACGTCCATACGTCCAACGCCGTGCTTACCGCCAAGAGTATTCAGCTTTCTGACAAGTTCTACTGCAGGAATTTTTTCTCCATTTAAACCTACAGGAATACCTTTCTCAAATTCAATGGTGATTGTCTCTGATTCATTCGGGGCGAGTTTTGGATTCACTGTAATTAAATATGCATCTTCAGGCGGTGCGGCGGTTGGGTCTTCAAGAACACCGCACTCGATAGCAATACCCCAAATATTTTCATCAATAGAATAGAATAGGGGGAGTCTTTTTTAATTTTAATTGGAATGTTATGTTTAGCGGCGTAATCAATTTCTTCTTCCCTGCTCTTGAACTCCCAAGTTCTGAGAGGAGCTATAATTTCTACATCAGGTGCCAAAGTCTGAATTCCGACTTCAAAGCGTACCTGATCATTTCCTTTGCCGGTGCAGCCGTGAGCAATAATGTTCGCGCCTTCCGCTATGGCAGTATCCACCATAAGTTTTGCAAGCAATGGTCTGCCAATCGCGCACGCCATCGGATATACGTTTTCGTACAGCGCGCCTGCTTTCAGGGCTTTCCAAACATACTCCGTGATAAATTCTTCCTGCAGATCAATAATATATGACTTTGAGGCACCTGTTTTTTTCGCTTTTTCCTCAAGATTTTCAATTTCATCTTTCTGTCCTAAATTACCTGTAACAGTAATAAGTTCCGCGTCATATTTTTCTTTTAACCAGCGCACCATCACGGAAGTATCTAAACCACCGGAATATGCTACAACTATTTTATTCTTTGCCATATTTATTTCCTTTGCTTTCTGCTCTCTGATTTGGAGATTCAGTCATTAATTTTTTGATAAAATCAATTATTTTAGGCATACTTTCGCTTTTATTCGGAATAACCAGCACGGTATCATCACCGCCGACTGTCCCGATTATTTCTTCTTTATTCAGCCTATCTATAAAATGCGCCACTCCCTGCGCCCGCCCCGCGAGGGTTCGTATTACAATCATACTCTCGTTATTCTGCACGCTTAATATTTCAAAACCAATTAGTTTCGCGATTTGCTTACCGCTTTCTTCCGAGTTTAGAATGTAGCGTATGCCGCCATCGGTGAAAACACGAACAACACCTAACTCCGCGAAATCACGGCTGAGTGTAGCTTGTGTCATTTCAAATGATTCTTTTTTCAGTAACCGTAACAGGTCTTCTTGATTCGACACGATGTAAGTCGAAAGCAATTCTTTTATTCTTGTTAGACGCTTTAATTTAACAGGCACTATCAACTCCTTCTTTTAAAATTGTTAATGGTTAATTGTAAATGATAAATTAAAAAAATAGCAATTAACCAATGACAATTATCAATTAACAATTTTTTTAAATACCGCGATGAAATGATCGCGATCCGTTTTCGAAATAATAAACGGCGGCAACAGACGCAATGTATTATTGCCCGAAGTTCCGCAGACAACACCTTCCTTCAGCATAAGTTCCGCTATTTTTTTCACTTCAATTTCTTTGGCAAGTTCAACGCCAATCAATAATCCTTTACCGCGGACATCTTTAATATGTTCATTTTGGACCAATCTTAATTCTTTCATAAGATATTCGCCCATACCGGCTATCTCAGCCAACTTCTCATCGGTCAGCAAATCAAGTACAACTTCAGCAGCAGCTAATGATACGTGATTCCCGCCGAAAGTGGAACCGTGTGTTCCGGGAACCATAACCTGTGAAACTTTAGCATTACAAATCAACCCGCCCAAAGGCAAGCCATTCGCGATTCCCTTAGCAAATGTTACCATATCAGGGATAATATTTGACATTTGATAAGCAAAGAAACTGCCGGTTCTTCCAATTCCTGTCTGCACTTCATCAATTATTAAAAGCAGGTTATGTTCAGCACATAGCAAGCTTACCTCTGCAAGGTAATTATCATCAGGTACCATAATACCGTTCTCGCCTTGTATAGGCTCTATAAGCACTGCAACCGTATTGCTATTAATTGCAGCTCTAATTGCATTAGAGTTATTAAAAGGTACATATACAAAACCGGGCAGCAAAGGTGAAAAACCATCTTGGATTTTACTTTGTCCGGTTGCCGATAAACTACCCATTGTTCTGCCGTGAAACCCGCCGGTAGCGGTTATTATTTCAAATCGCTCCCCGCCCCATTTACGGGCATATTTTATCGCTGCTTCGTTTGCTTCAGTACCGGAGTTGCAGAAAAAAACTTTTTCAAGTCCTGTCTTTGCCGTTAATTTTTCAGCAACACTTTTTTGTAACGATATTTCAAACAGGTTAGATGTATGCCAGACTTTATTCAGCTGCGCGATGACTGCCGCTTTAATCAGGGGATGCTGATGTCCAAACGAAGTTACCGCGATACCGCTCATAAAATCGAGATACTCTTTACCGGCTGCATCTACTAATGTCGAGCCTGTTCCCGAAACAAATTCAATAGGATATCTGTTATAATTACCCGCGACAGAAGATTTTTTTTCTTGGTTATGCTCGTTCATTTACAATCCACGTTCCAAATAAATTATTATAAGAGTCACTAATATCGCCCGAGAATGCAGATTCTGAACCTATCCATATTTTATTAACTCCGCTATTTAGCAGCTTAATACAGCTTTCTAATTTGGGTATCATTCCTCCGGTAATATCACCATTTGTAATACCTGAATTGATTATTTCTTCATTCATTTTTGTCTGAACTTCTCCATTAATTTTAACTCCGGTCACATCTGAAAGAAAAAGAACGGTCTCCGCTTTTAATAGTTCCGCGAGCCGTTCGGCAAATACATCGGCATTTACATTCATTAAGTTTCCGTCAGCATCCCTGCAAACACTTGAGAAAACAGGGACAACGCCATCTTGCAATAGTTTATAAACCCATTCGGGTGAGCCTGCCGCACGCGGATAACCGACAAAACCCAATTCGGGATTTAGGTAGTCTGCAATAAATAAACCCCTGTCAATTCCCGATAAACCCAGTGATTCGATGCCGTTAGTTTCCAGATATGCAATCAACTTGTGATTCAACAAGCCTGCCTGAACCGCGGCAACCACGTCCATTATTGCCTCGGTTGTCACTCGCTGGCCATTAACAAAATCTACTTTGCATTCCAATTTTTCCGACCAATCGGAAATAGTAGTTCCGGCACCGTGGACAATAATAACGCCGCTGTATGTTTTCCGCAAATCGTTAATCCGGCCAGCCCAAGTTCCATCGGTTGAAAATTTTTCCAACGCTTTCCCGCTAAGTTTTAATAGCGCGATTTTCATAATCAGGTCCTGTATCTCGCGTTGATTTTAATGTAGTCTTCCGAAAAATCACAAGTCCACCATCTAACCGAATAATTTCCGGCATTTAAATCTATCGTGACTGTAAACTCATACTTCGATATTACGGCTTTCGCGGTTACTTCATCAATAACAATATTATAGTTCGGGAGAAGAACCGCGACATCATCAAAATAAACAGACACGTGTTCAGGATCAAATTCAGCACCGCTATTTCCTGCCGCTGAAAGAATCCTGCCCCAATTAGCATCTTCACCATAAAATGCAGTTTTTACTAACGGTGAGTTTGCAATAGCTTTAGCAGTAAGATTTGCATCAGCAATTGAGCGGGCATTCTTAACATCAATCTGTACTAATTTAGTGGCACCCTCACCATCAACTACGATAGATTTTGCCATCTCTGTGCAAATATCGGTCAACGCGTCAAAGAATATTTTTTCATCTTCAGTGCCTTCAGAAACAGACAGCTCTGAAAGTCCGTTTGCCATAAGAATAACCATATCATTCGTGCTGGTATCGCCATCAACAGTGATGCAGTTAAATGATAGATTAACGGCATTCAACAATAAACTTTGCAGCAACTGTTTATCAATACGCGCATCTGTTCCAATAAATGCAAGCATAGTAGCCATATTCGGGGCAATCATCCCGCTGCCTTTACAGATTCCGCCAATTGTTACTTTTCCTGTTGATAACAGGACTTCAAGCGCGAATGATTTTGTTTTCAGGTCGGTTGTAAGAATTGCTTCAGCTGCATCCAATCCGCCTTCTTCGGAAAGCGCGGGAACAATCGCGTCAATTCCTTTTAACATAGTTTCAACAGGAAGGGGCACACCGATAACACCGGTAGAACTGACTAGAACACTTTCTTTGACTATACCGAGTTTATCCGCGCAATAGTCTCGCGTTTTAAAGGCATCCGCGAACCCGATCTCTCCGGTGCAGGCATTCGCGTTTCCGGAATTGACCAAGACTGCCTGAATGAGATTTCCGTCATTCACAGATTTTTTTGAAATCAGGGTTGGTGCTGCTTTTACTTTATTTAAAGTATATGTTCCTGCCGCGTTGCAAGGCACGGTAGAATAAATTAATGCTAAGTCTTTTTTAGCTTTCTTTATGCCGCAGAATATTCCCGCTGCTTTAAATCCTTTTACACTTGTAATTGATCCGTCTTTAAGATACTGCATAGACTGTCTCCTAATAATTGTTAATGGTAAATTATTAATGGTTAAATATTGTTTGTTGATTGTTCCGGCTGACAATTAATAATTAACCATTAACAATTGATTATTAAATCCTATCGTTTCTTCCCATCCGAATAGTTTATTCATATTTTGGAACGCCTGACCTGCCGCGCCTTTGATAAGGTTATCAATCGCTGAAGTGATAATAATTGTATTGCCGCTGACTGCCACGTTGATATCGCAAAAATTTGTATTGACAACCCACTTTAATTCAGGGGGAACATCGCGAAGACGAATAAACGGTTTATCTTTATAGCTTTTTTCATAAACGGATTTAACCGCAGCCGCATCAATTTCGTTCTTCAAATGAACAGTGGTAGTGGCATAAATTCCCACTGCCACAGGCAGCAAGTGCGTGGTAAATGAATAGGGAGAGTTAAACTTATGTTTATACAACATTTGCAAAATTTCAGGTTCGTGCCTGTGCTCATTTACATTATAGGCTTTAACATTCCCGTCCATCTCGCTAATCATCAAGTCAGCGCGGGCAGATTTTCCGGCACCGCTGGTGCCCGAATATGCAATACTGCTTGCAGATAGAATAAAGTTAGGGAAATTTTCAACGAGCGGGAGCAATCCCAGCAAAACAGCAGTTGGAAAGCAGCCCGGATTTGCAATCAATCGCGAATTCTCATATATAGCCGCATCTATATAATCAGCTAAACCGTAAGTTTTTGATTTCAATAAATATGGCGATGTATGCTCAAAGTGATACCATTGTCTGTATAATTCTTCAAAATCAAGACGATAGTCTCCGCCAAGGTCAATTACTTTTTTGTCATTTGCTATCAGTGCCGGAATGTATTTTAGAGCTTCGCCGTGCGGGAGCGTGATGAAATAAACATTATGCTCCGTTGAAAGATTTGCGATAGATTTTACCTGTTTATTTTCAACTACATTTGAAAGTTCGGGAAAAATATCCCATAACATTTGATCCGCGCTCGAATATGCATATAGCGTATAATCCGAGATATAAGGATGTTGTTGGCAAATTTGTATAAGTTTTTTCCCCGTGTATCCCGTTGCGCCAAGTAATCCAACTGATAACATTATAGCTCCTTGTGATAAAAAACGGCAGCATTTCCGCTGCCGCCAATGAAAACATAATCATTAAAATGTAAAAATTCTAAAGAGAAAGATATTTAAAGGAGAGTGTTTGATCAAGGTGGATAAAAAAATTTATACAGCATTTTTGCATATTACTTGATTTTTATGCATAAAATTGGAATAATATGCTGTTTTTTTACTTATTGTTCACATAACTTCCTCAACGAAAACCCAATTAAACTCGTGTTTCTTTTTCAAAGTGTTTTTCGTAAGCATCAATGATGTCTTTTACTAATTTATGCCGCACTATATCGGATTTTTCAAAATAAATAAACTCGACCCCGTCAACATTTTTCAGAATTTCCTGTGCTTTTACTAAACCGCTGATTGTTTTAGGGGGCAAATCTATCTGCGTAATATCACCGGTGATAATAGCACGCGAATTAACGCCAAGCCGGGTGAGAAACATTTTCATTTGTGTATCAGTCGTGTTTTGTGCTTCATCTAAAATCACGAATGCCTGATTGAGTGTCCTGCCGCGCATATATGCCAAAGGAACAATTTCAACTATTCCTTTTTCAAGATATCCTTTTAGTTTTTCTGTTGGCAGCATTTCATCCAGTGCATCGTAAAGCGGGCGAAGATAGGGATCAATTTTCTCGCGAAAATCTCCGGGTAGAAATCCGAGGCTTTCACCTGCTTCAACTGCAGGCCGAACCAAAATAATTTTTTTAACAATTCCTTTTTTGAGGGAGGCAACTGCAAGCGCGACTGCCAAATATGTCTTTCCCGTTCCTGCCGGTCCTATTGCAAAACAAATATCGTTCTTGCGCGCAGCGGAAATATATTGCTGCTGACCTGTGGTTTTTGCTTTAATAGTATCTGTCCGAGTGTAGAGAATGACAGAATCAAATTCCTTATCACTTACAATCTCTCTACCTTCCATTGTCAGGTCAATAATCATTTGAACATCATTGGGGGCGAGTTTTCCTGAAGTATTGAGAACATAAGCCATTTCTTTTAATATTTTTTCAGTATGGACAACTTCTTCATCATTGCCGCGCAGCAAAGCCTGATCGCCTCGAAACATCATCTCGATACTAAAAGCGTTTTCTAAAATTTTTATATTCGAGTCGTTTGCCCCGAGAAATGAAACCATATCCACATTATCAAACGATAACCTTTTCTCCAACTGTTAATATGCTCCTTTGAAAATAAATTAAAAATAAGTTGAACAAATCCGAAACGAACTGCACCCTTTCTGCTCAGTTTTGGGTACAGTTTAAGTCAAATAAAAAGCCCCTATTCTTCAAAAAGAACAAGGGCTTTGTAATAATAAAAGAGCTAAACGATCATAGCAAGACCGGAAATTTAACTATTTAGCCGGTGCCGGTTTATAGCTTTTTTTCAATTTCTCATATTTTGCTTTTTCGTCTTCGGTTAAAGAAGGAATCTTAAACGTTTGTTTAGGATAGATAAGATTCGGGTTCTTAATTTGATCTTTATTAGCCTGATAAATTTTCGGCCAAGCAAATCCGTTGCCATAGTTTTCTTTTTTCTTTGCAATAAACCATAGACAATCGCCTTTAACTACAGTATAGTTATCTTTGCTGCTGACATTTTCAACAACAGAGTTTTCTTCAACCCAGCCGTCAAGCAATGATTGCAAATTATTTAATTTACCAAAGAACTCCGGAAGAGCTGCAATTTTATTAGATCTCAAAGCATCTAGGTCTTTCTGCCTGTCGGCTTTAGGTCCTTCTTTCCTTCTAATCTTTCCTTCGATGTCATTAACTGCCTTGCGATAGTTATCAATATCTGCTGTAGTAGCAGAAACCAATTTGTTTAACTCCTGATCGCAGTTAGGAACAATCAGTTTTGCAGATGATTCGCGCAGTTTGTCAATATCCGTGGTCAATCCGGCAATTTCCGAGGTAAGGCTTTGGAATTTGGTGGTGTTAGCCGCCATTTGCTTAGCCCATTCTTCAGCACTGATTTTGATATCCTGTGCATTAACGCTAATGAACGAGAATAAAAGAACAAGTGCTAATAAATTTATGAGTGATTTCATTGTTTTCCTCCTTCCTTCTTATTTCTTTATTTTTTCAATATTTGATTTAACTTCTTGCTTCAACTTGCTGCAATCGTCAACTTTTTTGTTTTTTTCAGCTATTTCTCTCTCAAGACGAGCACGCTCATCTTTCAGACCGTTTGCTTGAAGTTCAAGACTTTTTACTTCTTTCTTTTTAGCTTCCAACTGGGCGAGCTGTTCTTCAGTCAAACCGCCACAGGCTGATAAAAGAAGTGTGCCGAATGCAAAGAGAAATACTCCTGCAATTACACGGACATTGATTTTCATATCGTTTCCTCCGATTAGGATTAATTTAGGTTTAGAATAAATTAGTTCTGTTACAAGAATAAAGAGTAAATATAAAATAAATATTAGACAAAAAAAAACATAATCTAACAAAAAGTTAAACTTTTTTATTTTATCCAAAAAAAAGTTGGGCTGTATCACGCTATTGAATGTGGAATTCCCATCTAATAACTGTACTATATCAATTATTGCGGCTTAGTCCTTGTAAAGAAATAACCTTTACAACTTCTAAATCTAACCTTCGCGTGAAAAATCGTTAATATTATTTCTGAACGAGTCCTAAAGATTAGCTGCCTGTTATACCTCTTATCGCGAATAACGCGGTTCCTCTAACGTGAGTATTAACGAGATACGATGACTAACCGGCAGATTTTCGTCTGCAGCCCCGCTGAAACGCGCGAAAGAATAATCAATGTTTAATTTTGGCAGTTTTACACCTGCGCCAATGGTAAATTGCTTTACATCATTATATCCGCCGCGAACTGAAAATATTTTATTATATGCCGCTTCAATACCAAAATGAGGATCAAAACTCACGCTTCCCGCGTGAAAGGTGGAGGCATATCTTCTATTCTCAAAGCGCGTATCTATATCAATTGCCGGTGAAACAGTTAATGCTCCGAATAATTGCATATTATAATAAGAACCAATTTTAACTGTTGGCGTGATTAATTCATTTCTTCCCGTACTCCACGCGACCAAAGTTGTTGTAACATCCTGAACCGATGCCGCGATCATAAAATCAGTGTCCAATCTATAGAGGGTGCCGATATCGAAACCTAAACCGAAAGCAGTATATTCGCCAATGCTTCGGGTAATTATTTTCACGTTCGCGCCAATTGAAAGATTATCGGAATATTTTTTTGCTGCTGAAAGATAAAATGCCCAGTCCTGGTTACTTATATCTTTTACCTTGCTGGGGTCAATGCGGGCGTTTTCGTTAGTAATATCGTTAATAACTGCCCCTGTGAGTTTGTCAACTAATGCTCCTCTTGTGTCTGGTATTCCATCTATGCCAAGCCGCGTAGCCGAGAACGCGAAAGTATAATATTCCTTATAGGGAATAGCGACAGCTGCATAATTATAGTTAACTAATTTTCCAAACTGTTCATCGTGCATTACAGCAAATTGAGGAAAATCAAGCTGCGTCAAACCTGCAGGGTTATAATATACAGCCGTAACATCATTGGCGATAGCGGCGAATGCTCCGCCCATACCTGTTGGCCGGCTGCCTATGCCGATTGCCAGAAATTCACCTGCATATTTTGCAGCAACTGTCTGCGAAAACATAAGAACAGGAAAAAAGAACACGAAAACAACAATATATTTCTTTAGCATTTTAGATTTTAAATAATGTAAAATAATTAATAAGTAAGTTGGCAATTCATCAGCATATAATCAAGTCTAAATTACATCCATTGTTTCAATTGCCTGTAATGGCAATTCAATAGTTTCAGAACATTCTTCGGTAAGTGTTTCTGTTATCCCTATCCCGGGTGAATCGATGATAATAATCTTTACAGGGGGTGCGTCATCGGCTTTTACCGCGATAGCGCGCCATCCATATTGCTCGCGCTTTTTATTAAATTCTTTAACAATAGTAGCATTAATCATCATCCCGCTTTTGAAGTTTTTAATCAAGTCGGGCGGCACATAAGCATCGCGAATAAAACCAAAAGCAATACCATCTCCCTTTTGCGGTATTTTCAATTCCCCTGTAATATTTTTTGCAAAATCTTCTGCCGGAAAACAATCGTCACATTCAACCCGCGATGCTTCATATCGTTGCTGCCCGTTAATAATCAAACCCTGTACCCAAACTTTCATTGTATCACCAATACAATATTGTACTTCGATGGGCGTTTTAGCATACCTGTATAACGCGACTTTGTCTAAACCAAATTGAATAAAAACACCTTTTGTGCCTTCGTAGAATGCAGTTACAATTCCCTGCACGGGATCGGTATTTTCTTTTGTCAATTTGTTAGCATCCGGCAGTCTCTTCAAGTAAAAACTTAAATTGCTCGCGTCAAATTCCATCTCTGCATACCAGGATTCAGCGGTAACAGCGGCAATTTCTTCAGGAATTGGCATTTCAAGCGAGCGGCGGCTGGCGATAATAATTTCAAACTCAGTTTTCGCTTCGCGAAGATAATTCATTTCTTTCAATATAAAGGCCATCTCTTCTCTTACCATAAGAAACAATGCTGACTCTGTAGGAAAAGAAAGTGCTTTGCACAGGCACGTAATATACAGCTCGTTGTTTATATCTTTATAAGTCGCGGCAAAAATTGCCCACGCCCAAAACTGATGTTTGTTTCGTATGATAATTTCTTTAGCATAACATTTTGCTGCCTCTATATGACCAAGTTTGAAAAGTAATTTTCCGCGATAATAAATTATCCACTGGTTTTCTGCAAACCGGGTGTACTGTTTTTCGCAAGATTCAAAAAGCCACTTGCTGTCATCGGTATTTCTTGACCGCTCAACTGTTTTTGCTAACTTCAGAAAAAGTGTTTCGGCAAGCGGTGTAATTTTCTTCCCATCTTTAGCAAAAGCATTAAAATCAGATTCTTGCATCGATTCAAAGCCATATTGCCGGACAAACGGCAAGAACCAATCAGAATCTTCTGTTGAAATTCGTGTAAGGATGGAAAGGATAGCGGAATGGAGCTGTGACGGACACGGGAAGTTAATAGCATTGTAATGATAAATCAATTCCGGAACTGCTTTTGAATAATGACGCTTAGCATAGTCATCCGCGGCAATAGCTTTTAAGCTGTAGAAAATGTTCCATCCGAGAATAGTTTGAAAAGATTCATTATTCGCGGTATATTTTCCCATATCGCGTATATACACGATCGCGGAAGGAATGTCGAGATGATCAATAGAATAGTTTGCAGCAATATTTAATGCACTAAAAAGCTTTGGTATTAATTGACCATCCGCGGGACTATCCTGCAGACTTTTAATTTCGAATAGTGTTTTAGAAATCGAGTTAAATACTTGTTCAGATGTACCCTGCATCAAAGTTACCCGTGTTACCTGTTCTTTTTTCAAAAAGGAATAGAAGAATTAATCAATGGTGAAAAATACCAAAATTCTATGAATTGAAAATAGAACATTACTGCAAATATTCAAGATGATGCAAATTGTATCATTTCAATAAATCGGGTGATGGGAATCATTAGTTTCTGCACGCCAGCAAATAAACAATAGAATCAAGCGTTTTCGAATCATCAGGTACTAACTTGTGTGCCTTAAAATAAAACTCGAGAGCTTTTGTTGAGTTACCTTGTTCTTCAAGAACCTGTCCAATGCCAAAATAACTCAGGGCTTTCAAATTAATATCCCCCATAGTAATTGCTTTCTCAAACCAAAGTATTGCTTTTTCAAAACGCAGCACTGCAAAGTAAACACTTGCCATTCCATAAACAGGGAGGGGAAAATAGGGGTCTAATTCCATCGCTATCATAAACTGCTTGGCTGCTTTGGTATAATTATAACGCGAAAAATATTCCTCACCCAGTCGAAAATGTGCCTCCGGAGTTGGGAAAACGCGCAAAGAAGCACGGTAGCACCTCATAGCACGAAAGCCAATTCCTTTTTCCGCGTATTTTTTTCCCTCAACAATTAGAGCAAATGCTTCTTCAAATTTTTCGTTAACCATATTTATCAGTTAAAAATAAAAACAATACCATTAGATTAAAGAAAATAATGGTAATAATCAATAAGGATTTAAATAAAAAAATGGTATAAGAGAAAGGATAAAAATATTGACTATCTTTTAGAGCAGGATTTATGAAATAATTTCATATAGTAAATAGTTTTAGAGAATAAATAATTTAACAGATGATTAAGAATGCCGAAATTTAATGATTTGGACATAGAAAAGTGGAAAGACTCCGAGATCTGGACTGATAGTCTCTGGATTATTAAGGAACGTGATAAAACAGGGAAGCATAGCGGGTTTTATCACGGCAATTTTGTTCCACAGATTCCACGCCAACTTATATTGCGATACACTAAGAAAAATGATATTGTATTTGATCCTTTTGTTGGAAGCGGTACAACTGCTTATGAGGCTGAAACATTGCAGCGAAATTTCATTGGAGTAGATATTCGTTCCGACTTAATTGTGGAAATACAAAGTAAGATTGATCCTAATTTTCTTTACTGCAATTTACTTGCAGGTGATAGTACTCAACCGGAAACTTTCAAGAGAGTGAAGGAAAGTATTGTTAAACAAGGAAACCCATTTGTGCAACTTGCCATCCTCCATCCCCCTTATAGCGATATTATTAGGTTTAGTGATATGAAAGAAGATTTATCCAATGCTCCTACACTTGAAGGATTTTTAGAAAGTTTTTCCGCGGTCATAAATAATACGATAGGAATATTAGAAAAGGGAAGATACTTAGCAATTGTTATCGGAGACAAATATACAGCAGGGAAATGGGTGCCTCTTGGGTTTTACTGTATGCAGGCAGCACAAAACTTAGGATTGACGCTCAAGAGTATTGTTGTGAAAAATATGGAGGGTAATAGGGCAAAGCAAAATAAAGAAGCTATTTGGCGATACCGCGCTTTGTCAAGTGATTATTTTATCTTTAAACACGAGTATATTTTACTATTTAAGAATTAATATATGAAGCATATAAAATCAAGTTTTTCCGATGACTTGGCAAAAAAGATAATTGGGAATACGGAGAACGCCAGTAAATATTTGATGGAATTGAAAAAGCAGACTTGCAATCATTCAATCAAAACATATATGATTTCGAGAGGAAAGAATGCAGGCAGTGAAGCATTGGATTTAACGTCCAAGGAAATTTGGAAAACGATTGTTGACACATGGGAGTACGAGATTGGAAAAACAATTATTCGAAGTCTCTTCGTTGAAACTGAGAAGTATAAGAATGGGAAAGAGGCAGTCAATGCAATCGACATTCTAATTAAGGAATGGGAGAAATTAAAATTAGGCGATATTGCATGGCCTTTTTCGCAAGGAGCTTTTGATGAGTTTGTCCAGAGGGTCAATTCTGAAAAAAGTAACGGATACGAAAAAGATACAAAAGTAAAAATTGCAGCAGTGAAATATAGGAGAATCAAGGAAATAAATACTGTTCGTAATGATTTTATTGAAACCTTAATATTTGAGAAAAATGAAAATATTCTTCCAACACTAAACCATAGAAGAGGAGTAGATTTTTTTATCAATGGAATTTCTTTTGACCAAAAGGTGGCAAAAAGCCCGACAAATGAATTCAAAAGATACTATGGTGAAAATTGGAAACAAGTTGCTGTTGTACAGCCTGAATTAGTGGCAAAATATCTATATACATACCAAGATGAAGGCAGATTTGGGGCAGACCCGAGACTATTGGTAGTTTATCTTGACGAGGATGTGTCAATTGAAAAGATTAAGAATACAATTGATTCCGCTAATTTATACGAGCCTATTGAGGTAACTTTTACTTATAAACACAAAACTACCGGAGAAAAGAATTATAAAGTTGCCTGCTTTGTAATTTTATTACACAATTAACAATATGAACTACATTGGCAGTAAATTATCATTGTTGGAGTTTATTGAAAACTCGATTTTTCAAGTTGTTGATGGCAATTGCAGTGTTTTCTGCGATTTGTTTGCTGGAACAGGTGCTGTTGGCAGCCATTTTAAGAAAAAGGGCTTCAAGATAATAGCGAATGATTTACAGTATTATAGTTACGTTCTTAATCGGCATTACATTGGAAACCACAATGAATTAGATTTTCAAAATCTTTCTGAAATTATTCCAGAATTGCAATACAAGGCTTTGTCATTGAGGAGAATCGCGGTTTGTGAATATTTAAATAGTATAGAAGGGACAGAGGGGTTTATCTATAATAATTATTGCAGCGGTGGTTCCGTTTCATGCGGCGAAGAACGACAATATTTTTCTGATGAAAACGGGATGCGGTGCGATGCAATTCGTCAAGAAATTGAAATGTGGATGAATAAAGAATATATAACGGATGATGAATATTTTTTTCTTGTCACGAGTCTGCTTGAGTCTGTCGATAAGTATGCAAACACAGCTTCAGTTTACGGGGCATTTCTAAAAAAACTAAAAAGAACAGCACAAAATAGGTTAATTATTAAGCCCGCGGAATTAATTATTAATGACCGTAATCATGAAGTATATTGCGGAGATATAAATTCCAGAGTTGAAAAAATATCCGGTGACATTGTCTATTTAGATCCGCCATACAATCATAGGCAATACGCTGCCAATTATCATATTCTTGAGACAATTGCCAAATATGACAATCCTATTATTTATGGGAAGACAGGATTGAGGGGCTATAAGGATCAGAAATCGTTGTATTGTTCAAAGACAGAAGTAAAAAAAACATTTGTGGATTTAATATCAAAGCTAAAAGCAAAATATATTTTTCTCAGCTATAATAACGAGGGACTGCTATTGTTTGATGACATCAGAGAAATACTAAGTAAGTGCGGTGAGTATGGTTGTTTTTACAGAGAATATAATAGGTTCAAAGCAGATAGACCTGAAAATCGTTATTTTAAGTACGCTAAGACTGTTGAGTACTTACACTACGTTATTGTTAACACTTAGTACCTTACCAAAAATATTATAACGATAAATGGCAAAAAATACAATTATGAGTTGTAAAAACTCAGATGAGCAAATTAACAAGTTTTTGCACCAATAAAATTGCTTCTTTAGTTCAGTAAAAAAATATCCCAAATAGGTTTGTAAGTTAATAATTTGTAGTAAATTGCAAATACTGAAAATTGTAATTGAACTTTAACGTAATTAAGAGTATTTTTGCCCGTCACAAATTCTAAGGAAAATCGTATGTTTCACGTTATTGATGTCGAATTGACACCAAATCCGCAGGCTCTGAAATTTTTACTTAATGAACGGTTGCTGCAAAATGAAACCCGGCATTTTACCGCGAAGGAAGATGCAGCAAATGACCCGTTAGCATCAGGTATTTTAGCGATAAAAGGTGTAGTTTCCGTATTTTATATGGAGAAATTTATTACCATAGAAAAATCAAAAGATACAGATTGGGGAAAAATTCAGCGTCCTTTTGTTGATTTTATCACTAAATTTGATAAGTCGCTTTTGCCGGAAGAGTTTGCTCTGAAAGGAACTGATGAAGAAGCCGATGAATTAATGAAAAAAATTAACACGATATTAAATCAGAAAGTGCGCCCTGCACTTGCCTTTGACGGCGGCGGATTAGAGATTTTGGGTTTAGCGGGTAACACTCTTCGCGTGCGCTATCAAGGAGCGTGCGGCAGTTGTCCAAGTTCAATCAAAGGAACACTCTCCTCTATAGAAAGCGTACTTAAACGAGATGTTAATCCTGCATTAAAAGTAATTGCCGACTAAAGTTACGCTATCGGCACACAGAGCCGATATAGAAAATTATAACGATACGAGAAGATAATGTATTATTCGAAATTCACTGCTGAACCTTTACAGTTCACTGTATTTGCCGATGAGGAGGGAATCTTTTCTCTGTTCATTAATGATAGTCCCAAAATACCGGCGGGCTTTATTGAGCTGCCGATAGAGGACAAACATTTTTATGACATATCGGAACAGATGGCTGAATACCTGAAAGGCAGACGCAAAGTGTTTAACGCGAAAACTCACCTGAAAGGTACTGAATTTCAAGTTCAAGTGTGGAACGCTCTGAAAGAAATTCCGTATGGCGAGACAGTGAGCTATAAAACACTTGCTATACAGATAGGGAATGAGAAAGCAGTGCGCGCGGTCGGCGGCGCGAATAAACTTAATCCGCTGCCGATAATTGTACCGTGTCATAGAGTAATACAGGCGGATGGCAGTCTTGGCGGCTACGCGTGCGGTATTAAAGTCAAACGTATGCTGCTTGACTTGGAAAAAGCAAAAACGGTATAAACATTGTTATGGTTTCACAAGTTATTATCAAGGAGATAATCGGCTGCAACGAATATTAGTATTGCTTGTTTTAGTTTGGGTTGTTTGTATTCCCTGTATTAAATTACAGGCGCAATCATCGGAGAAACCAAAATTTTCCGATGTTGATTCGGCATATAAAAACGCGCAAAAGGGGCTGCAGTGGGGTTTGGCAAATATCAAGGCAAAAAAAGTCCGTTCGGAAAACAAATTAGTAGCAGATAACAATTTGATTGCTACAGTGAAGATAGAAAAAGAAATTAACGGGGTGAAGCTCGCGGCATTCGGCTTTTGCGGCAGCACGGAGATTTCGCTGATACTATACAGAACATTTGCTGCACTTGTGCAGGAGGGCTATCTTGATAAAAATTCATCAATGCTGAGGGATGAAGAATAACCTCGGCTATTTATAATATAGAAAGAAATTATGTCAGAAATTCACCGTGCCGGCTACGTTGCCATTATCGGCAAACCGAATGCAGGGAAGTCCACTCTTTTAAATACAATACTCGGTCAAAAACTAACAATCACAACTCCTAAACCGCAGACAACAAGAAAAAGAATCCTTGGTATTCTATCGGAAGAAAATTATCAGATTATTTTTCTTGATACACCGGGCATTATCGACCCAAAATATTTGCTGCAGGAAAAGATGATGAAGTACGTGAAGCATTCTGTATTTGACGCGGATATTATAATTCATATCATTGATTCTACATCCCAAAAAGAAATTGATGATGCCCTCTCGGGTGAATTTGAGAGACTTTATCTTGGCGGCAAGAAGAAGCCCTCCATATTGCTGATGAACAAAATTGACCTTATAGATGAAGAAGCAGTTAAAGCGGTTGTGGCTCAAGTAGGGAAATCAAGACACTATCTCGCGGGGCTTGCAATATCCGCGCTTGACGGGTCTTTCCGTCCTGCAATTATAGATTTGCTGCTTGCTCACATTCCGGAAGGACCCAAATTTTATCCTGATGATTTTGTATCTGATGAGAATGAACGGTTTTTTGTCACGGAAATTATTCGCGAGAAAATACTTGAGCTTTACCGTGAAGAGGTGCCATATAGCTGCGAAGTGGTAATAGAAGATTATAAAGAACGCGAAGAAGGAAAATATTTTATCGCGGCATTGATATATGTTGAAAGAGATTCACAAAAAAGTATTGTTATCGGCAAGGGCGGTATTCAGATAAAGAAACTTGGAGAGCTGGCACGCAAAGATATAGAGATATTCATAGAGCATCCTGTTTATTTAGAGCTGCGCGTTAAGGTGAAAGACAGCTGGCGAAGTAATGAACGCGCGCTTAACGAGTTTGGTTATGATGACGGAAACGATGAGTGAAAAAAACTAAGGACTCGTTCATAAATAACTTTAACAATTTCTCACGCGAAGACGCGAAGGGTTATGTGTTGGAAGATGTAAAGGTTATTTCTTGACAAGGACTAAGCTGATAGCTTCAGCTGCTTTATTTGCTAATACGCTTATCTGGGCAAGCACTTTCACGATTGTTAAGTCTGCTCTTTCAGGCATATCCCCGATGGTGCTTGTATCGTCACGCTTTCTGCTCGCGTCATTAGTTATGATGCCGTTTTTTATTGCACCGGTTCGGCAGGCAAACGCGAAACAATTCAGGCAGGCATCCATTTTAGGATTTATTTTGTTCATTGGCTTTATAACGCAGACAGTGGGACTTATGACAACCACTGCCACTAAGTCTGCTTTTATAACAGGCACGTTTATTATCTTTACTCCAATATTTCAAACAATATTGGAAAGGCGAATTCCATCGAAAGCAAATATAGCTGCTATCGCGTCCGCGATTATTGGAGTACTCTTTCTTGCCGGTAATGGTTCATCACTTTCCGGATTTTTCAGCGAAATAGGACGTAATATTACCTTTGGAGATTTTCTCACGCTCATTTGCGCTATTTCTTATGCGCTGTATATTGTTTATATCGATTTGATTTCAGAAAGTATGGATTATAAGTTTTTGACCTTTTGGCAGATTTTTGTTACCGCCGTATTAAGCCTGTTGAGTATTCCCGTGATGCACTTGAGCGGGATTGAGCCAGCGAGGTTTACTCCAAGCCCGTTAGTGATTGGCGCGATACTTTATACAGCATTGTTTGCCACTACACTTACGACAGCAGTGCAGACAAAATTTCAGCGCGCAGTCAGCCCGACTCGTGCAAGTCTAATTTTCTCGATGGAGATGGTATTTGCCGCCGTATTTGCTTTTCTTATATTAAGTGAACGAATATCGTTATTCGGATATATTGGATCGGGGCTGATTATTTCAGGTGTTCTTATTTCAGAATTATTCTCAAAGGATTAAAGGCACGATGGGCAGACATATACGGGCGGAAATTATCGTGAACGGTCTTGTGCAGGGAGTCGGGTTCAGATACTTTGTATTTTCCAAGGCGCAGGCACTGCACGTTACAGGATATGTACGGAATTTATATACAGGTGAAGTTCAATCAGTGATTGAAGGCGAGCAGTTTGAGGTTAAAGAATTAATAGAGCATATTAAAATAGGTCCGTTTGGCGCGCACGTGAATAAATTCACGATTAACTGGGGGGAAGCATCCGGAGAATTTACACAATTTGGGATACGTTATTGAAACAACAAATAAGAATCGGGAACGGATTTGATATTCATCGGTTTGCTGAAGGAAGAAAACTTTTTCTCGGTGGAATTGAAATACTGCATACAAAAGGATTGGAAGGGCATTCCGACGCGGATGTTATTTTGCACGCGGTATGCGATGCCTTGTTAGGCGCGCTGGCATTAGGTGATATCGGGAAGCATTTCCCTGATACTGACCAGCGGTATAAAGATATTGACAGCAGGTTATTGCTGAAGCACGTGTATGAATTGATTACCGGCAAAGGATACGAGCTTGGTAATCTTGATGTGATGCTGCTTGCCGAAAAGCCGAAAATATCGCGGCACATTCCGGCAATGACAAGCACCATCGCGACTATTCTTGAATCCGAAGAAAATCAGATTTCCATAAAAGCAACAACAATGGAAATGCTTGGCAGTATCGGCAGAGAAGAAGGTATCGCGGCAAATGCAGTTGTGCTTTTGATGAAAAGGAGTGAAAATGCTTGAGCACTTATTAGAATATATTCATACCGCCCCGCCAATAGCCGTGTACACCATATTGCTACTGTTTCCGTTCATCGAAAATATATTCCCGCCGTCACCGAGTGATTTAATAATTCTTGTCGGCGGCACGATGATTGGCAAATCAATTGATTTTATTCCGGCAGTGCTGATTACGGCAGTAAGCAGTGAGCTGGGATTTATTTTATTATACTATCTGGGAACACAAACTGATAGAAAAATTATTCACGCCGGCAAGCTGAAATTTATATCGGCTGACGCGCTACAGATTGCCGAAGACTGGTTTGCTAAATATGGTTTTGTAATAATTCTTTTTAACCGTTTTATTTCGGGAGTACGCTCGGTGATTGCATTTTTTGCCGGATTGAGTGAATTACCGTTTAAGAAAACAGTTATACTCTCATCAATAAGTTCACTGCTATGGCATATTGTTTTGCTTAGTCTGGGCTGGCTGTTTGGCGCGCACGTGCAGAAGATTGACCACATTATCAGCGTGTATGGCACGGTGTTGACCATAGCAGTATTGGTAATTGTAATAATTTTTGGAGCAAGGTATTATTTAGCCCAAAAGGGGAAATGAGGAAGATAATTCGATTCACGTTCTAATTGCCAGCGACATCCGTAATATTAAAAATGAATTAACTGATAAAATACAGAGTATCTAAATAATGATTACCAAAATTAAAATAAATAATTTTAAAAAATTGGAGAACATTGAATTTTCATTGTCCCAATCGGTGGTTATTATCGGGCCCAATAATTCAGGAAAATCTACTGTATTCCAATCATTGTGCCTTTGGGAAATTGGAGTGACTAATTATATACAGGCAAAAAAGAGAAAAAATTTAAATAATCAAGGTGCGGTTACAATAAATAGAAAAGATTTATTGAACAGCCCGATTGCCGATGCCCGCTCGTTGTGGAGAAATCGCGAAGTAACGGAACCCGGAAAAAATAAAAATGCCAAACCAATCAAATTGGTGATAGAACTTGAAGGGGATGAGTCAGGTAATAAATGGTCTTGTAACGCGGAATTTTTGTTCTACAATACCGAATCATTTTCTTGCATAGTAACAAAGGGCTATGATGATGTTCTAAATCTGTATGAAACCAACAATGGAATTCACTTTGGGTTCCTTCAGCCAATGTCAGGGATTTCAACAAATGAAGATAAACTTACTCAAGGGTCTATTGACAGGAAGTTAGGCGAAGGAAAAACCGCTGAAGTTTTAAGAAATATCTGTTATGAAATATTATACCCGGAAACACCGCATCCCGCGGGATATGATTCCAATAAGAATTGGAAGAAGCTTTGCCGGAGGATAGAATCTATGTTTGGCGCGAAACTTCGTGAACCGGAGTTTATCAAGGCAACGGGACTTATGCAATTGGAATACCTTGAGAATGGAATAAATTATGATATTTCCGCTGCAGGAAGAGGATTTCAGCAAACATTACTTCTTCTTGCTTATATGTATGCAAACCCTAATACTATTCTTCTTTTGGATGAACCGGATGCTCACTTAGAAGTAATCCGGCAGCGTGAAGCTTTTCAGACGATTAATGAAGCGGCAATGGAAATGAATTCGCAAATTATTGTTGCTTCACATTCTGAAGTTATTCTGGACGAAGCGGCTGATGCCTCAAAAGTAATCGCGATTATCGAAAATAAAGTGTTTGAAATAAACGAGGCGGCAACACCTCAAAAACTCAAATATATTAAAAAGGCATTAACGGAAATAGGGTGGGAAAAATATTATCTCGCCCGCCTCAAAAAGCATATTTTATATTTAGAAGGTTCCACTGATTTAGAAATGTTGAAAAAGTTCGCGAAAATTATCAAGCATAAAGTCGAGCCGTTATTAAAATTCGCCAATGTTCAATATACATCAGATAATGTACCCGGAACTGCAATAAACAATTACGCGGCTCTTTCGGAGATATTTCCGGAATTGAAGGGGCTGGCTCTTTTTGATTTTCTGCCTAATCTTCAAGAGAATCCGAAACTTAAAATCATTTGCTGGTCGAGGCGTGAATTAGAAAACTATTTCGCGAGACCTGCTTTACTGCTCAAACACGCCTCCGAATTATATAAACTTAATCCTGCAATCGGGATAGAGACAATGGCGGATACTATGAACGCGATTATTATTGACCTTACTCCGCCGAGATATCTTAACGATATTAATAACAGCTGGTGGAATAAGGAAAAATTGTCGGATGATTGGTTAGACCCGATTTACTCTGAGTTTTATAAAAGATTAAATTTGCCTCAGAATTTTTATAAGCGCGACTATTATCGATTAATCGAATTGATGAAGCCCGATGAAATAGATGTTGAAATTTATGAAAAACTGGATATTATTTATGATGTTATCAAACCTGAATAATATGAGCGTAGAAATATATGTTAGTCCTCTCAAAGGGGACTTATTGTATCTGCCTTTCCCAATTTGTGGGACAGTGTCCCACAAATTGACGTGGTCGCGTTATTTCGAGATTTTGAAAGCAGATGATAGATTTGAAAGCGAAACCGTACAATCAGAATTAAATAAACTATTTCAATAACTATGTAAAAAAAAATAGACTCTCAATTCGGCGAAGAATGCACCAAAGTTATAAGGGTATCGAATTGAGCTGTTTGCCAGCGGTGGCGAGATTTGTATTTTCACACTAACACACTCAAAAAAAGCAGTAATATAAGCGTAATGAAAAAAGTAGTAATTATGGGTTCCAGCGGTTCTATTGGCCGCGCTGCCCTTGATGTAATTAGAAAATTCCCCGATAAGTTTGAAGTTGCCGCGTTATGCGTTAATTCAAATACAGAACTGCTTAAATTGCAGATAGCGGAATTCCATCCGAAAATTGTCGCGGTGGGTGATCCCGCGATGGCGGACAAATTGGCAAAAGAGCTAAACTATTCCGTTGAATGTCTTCGCGGCACTGAAGGCAGTGCTATAATTGCCAGAGAATGCAGCTACGATATTTTTGTCGGCGCGATGATGGGCTTCGCGGGTCTTGCCCCGACCATTGAAGCAATCAAGCGCGGGAAACGCGTCGCGCTTGCCAACAAAGAAACACTTGTTGTTGCAGGGGAATTAGTGACCGCGCTTTGTGAACAGTATAATGCTGAAATGATACCGGTGGATTCTGAGCACAGCGCGCTATTTCAATGTATGCTCGGCGAAAAAATTGAAGAAGTTGAAAAATTAATTATCACGGCTTCAGGCGGACCATTTTTTACTGCCACCCGCGCTGAACTTGAAGCGGTAACTATCGCGCAGGCATTAAATCATCCAACTTGGAAGATGGGTTCAAAAATTACCATAGATTCGGCAACATTGATGAACAAAGGACTCGAGGTAATCGAGGCTCATTGGCTTTTCAAGTTTCCGATTAGTAAAATAGAAGTGGTTGTTCACCCGCAATCCATCATTCATTCGATGGTTCAGTTTATAGACGGCTCTATCAAAGCCCAATTGAGTGTCCCTGATATGCACCTGCCGATACAGCTTGCCCTCAGCTATCCGGAACGTTTCGCGGCGGATCACGTCAAAACCAATTTCCCTGCTTTGCAGTCGTTTAGTTTTTTTGAGCCTGACTTCAAGAAATTCGAGTGCCTCGGGCTTGCATTTGATGTTATCCGCGAGGGAGGAACTGCCCCCTGCATCCTCAATGCTGCAAATGAAATTGCAGTGGCAGGTTTTTTAAGGGGCGATATAAATTTCTTAAAAATACCGTATATTGTACATCGTGCTTTAGACAATTTTGAGATTATTTCCAATCCCTGTCTTGAAGACATATATGCCTGCGATTTGGCAGCACGCCGGTTCGCGGAATCATTAATAAATTAGGACTCGTTCAGAAATAACATTATCACTTTCTCACGCGAAGGCGCGAAGGTTAAATTTAGAAGATGTATAGGTTATTTCTTTACACGGATATTAGAAAGGAATTGCATTTAAATGAGTGAAGTTTTATATTTTATTCTCACCATTGGAATTTTGGTGTTCATACACGAATTCGGTCATTTTGCGGCGGCTAAGCTGAGTAAAATGCGCGTGGAAGCGTTCGCGATTGGGTTTGGTTATCGCTTGTTTGGCTGGAATAAATTATCAGGATTCACGTTTGGCAATCTCCCTGATGATTTTGATGGCGCGGGCAATACTGACTATCGCCTGTGCGCTCTTCCACTTGGCGGTTACGTGAGAATTGCAGGAATGGTTGACGAAAGTGCCGATACTTCGTTCGCGGATAAGGAACCGCAGCCTTATGAATTTCGTTCAAAATCAACATCAAAAAAAGTGTTTGTTATCACTGCCGGTGTATTGATGAATCTTTTACTTGCATTGATTATTTTTTGGCTCAGTGCCTATTCTCACGGGAAGCAATACCTTAAAACAACCACTATTGGTTATGTTGCCCCCAATAGCGCGGCGCGGCAGGCAGGTTTCGCGACCGGTGATAAGATTCTCCGCATCAACGGCGTTGCTGTTGCAAACTGGGAGGATTTGCGAAATGAATTTTTTGTTAACACGCTGGGCAAGGACCTTGATGTCGCGCTCGCGCGTGCCGGAACTGAAACAACAATCCACGTGGAAAGAAAAGCGATACCACAAGACGAAGCGGCACTGAATTTCTTTTATTATGACGGCGCGAAACCAATTGTTGAAAGCACTCTCGCGAACTCCGTGGCGGCTAAAGTGGGAATTTTAAAAGATGATGTTTTGCTCTCGATTAATGAAACACCGGTTAACACGGTTGAACAAACTATCGGGCTTATATCTTCTTCAAAAGGAAAAGAATTAAAACTCCGGATATTGCGTAACGAGAAAGATACTATTGCCATAGCCGCCACTCCAAGCGCGGAGGGCAAGCTTGGTATGGCACTATCTCATAAGTTTTTCGGTGAAGTAGAGACAAAAAAATATACAGTTTTTGAATCTCTAAGCGAAGGCTCAAAAGCACTTGCTAATATGACCGGATTGACTTTAACTATGCTTAAACGCGTGGTAAGCGGTGAAGTTGAATTTAAAAGCGTGTTTGGCGGACCAATCAAGATAGCGCAATACGCGGCAAAATCGGCAGACTCGGGACTTTCGAGCTTTATACTCTTCCTCGGCTATTTGAGTTTAAGTTTAGCCATATTAAATATATTACCCATTCCCGCGCTTGATGGCGGGCACTTTGTAATGATTTTGGTTGAGCATTTGATAAAACGCGAGATTCCCATTAAAATGAAAATTGCAATACAAAACACCGGTATGGTGCTGCTACTTTTGCTGATGGCATTTATTATTTTTAATGATTTCAAATCGGTTATTAAGTTTTAAGAAATTGAGGACTCGTTCAGAAATAACATTAACACTTTCTCACGCGAAGACCGCGAAGGTTATCTTGAGAAGATATAAAAGTTATTTCTTAATACTTCCCTGAATATAAAAAGGCTGCCAAAGGGCAGCCTTTTCCGGTTTATGAATCCGATAGCAAGACTTTATGAACACGATTTATATTTTCGAGCCGCGGTGTGTGACGCTTTCGCTATTTTTTGACAGACAGGGCAGTTTTCTTGGTTATATTTTTCTTTACTTTCTTAACAGGCTTTGTAATTTCCGGTTCCATCTCAATTCCAAAAACAGCGGATATATTACTATCATCGATAACGCGTTTACTTTTTCTTGAAGCTTTCGCTATTAATTCATCCGTTTTACTTTGTATTACTTCGGAAATCAATTCACCGATATTTACGTTTCTAAGTTCAAAAAACAATGCCGGCTTAACATCAAGCCTCGCGCCTATTCCATAGAGTGCCGCCGCCACGTGCTTGCACATATACGCCCCATCCGGACAGGAACAAGCTAAATGTATCTCGTCAGGTGTCGGGAATAATCCGGTCGCCTGCTTTGTGAACACTTCGGCAAGCTCTTTCGGAAATTCACCTGCTAAAAGTCCATCCAACTTCTCAAGTTTTCCTTGACATTCTTTAAGGATATTCTGCCAAATCTTCTTGTCTATCGGTTCAATATTTATTGTAACCTTATATGGATTGGACTCGCTTCCCTGCACGAGAGCGGATACCTTGTTCTGATTTATTTGCAAATCTAACACTGCATCAGAACGTACATAAGTTCTTCCTCTGCCAATTCTATTGGAAAAATCAGCGTAACTTTCCAAATTTTTATTCCACGCTTTTCCCCACCAATTCTTTGCCAAGGTTTGACCTTCTATTGTAACCGGAGATAAATTCGGATTTTTCTTTTTTAATTGTTCCAATTTTTTTTTAGCTCTCGCTTTTTTCTCCGCTACGGAAACATAGGGCGGATAATAATTCCAATACATTATATAAAATCCTTTCTTATTTTCTGATTATTTTTCATCGGTAAAGTTCAAACGTGTATTATATCCAAGACAAACTAAATCAGCTTAGTTTGAATAATTCGATTAGCTGTTTATTATCCATTTCCGTAATCCAGTTTTCCTGAGCGGCAGGAATAATCTCGGCAGTTAATTTATTTTTTTGTTCAATCATCACGTCGATTTTTTCTTCAATCGTTCCTTTTGTGATAAATTTGTGTACTATCACGTTCTTCTTTTGACCAATTCTAAAAGCACGGTCGGTAGCTTGGTTCTCAACTGCAGGATTCCACCATCTATCAAAATGAATAACGTGATTTGCAGCCGTCAGGTTTAAGCCCACGCCGCCTGCCTTGATTGATAAGACCAAAAACGGTATGTATGCAGCATCTTGGAACGAAGCCACTATATCTTTCCGTTTTTTTATTGCTGTTTCGCCGTGTAACACAAGCCCTTTATGTTGAAAAACAGATTCAAGAAATGCTCTTAAAGGTTCTGTAATTTCTTTAAACTGGGTAAAAACAAGCACTCTTTCCCTTTTTTCATAAATAGTTTCGCATATCTCGCGCAGGACAGCATATTTGCCGCTTTCGTTTTCCGCGTAAACTTTTTGTCCTAAATATTGGTCCGGATGATTACATATCTGCTTGAACTTCATTAATGAGGCGAGTATTAATCCTTTCCTCTGAATGCCTTCGGAGTTGTCAAGTTTGTCAATCAGTTCTTTTAGATATGCATCGTAAAGCACCGCCTGCTTTTTAGAAAGGGCGGAATAAGTTTTCATTTCGATTTTTTCCGGTAAATCGCCGATTATTGTTTTATCTGTTTTCAATCTTCTAAGAAAAAAAGGACTAACAACTTTTCTAAGTTGTAAGTACCCCTCGGATTTTTCCTGCAATCGTTTAGAAAAACTTTTGAATTCCTTAACACTGCCCAAGAGTCCTTTATTTAAGAAATCAAATATTGACCATAAATCTGTCAATCTGTTTTCTATTGGAGTGCCGGTAAGAGCAATTCTATGTTTTGCCTTTAGTTTTTTTACTTCTTTTGTTTGTTTAGTATCCGGATTCTTTATTGCTTGTGCTTCATCAATAATAACGGTATCCCATTCGAATGTTTTTAGCCATTCATATTTTGTAAGCATTCCATAAGTGGTTATATACAATTCATAACCGGCAGATAAAAGATCGGCATTCAAATTGAATTTCTTACCGGATAGTTGTAAAGATTTTTCTTCAGAAGGATGAAGAATGCAAAATTTTATTGATGGAGCAAATTTCAAAACTTCATTAGCCCAATTACTAATCAATGAAGCCGGTACTATTAACAAGGCTTTTTCCTCTTTAATATCTCTAATGCTATTGAGCAAAGCAAGTACCTGAATAGTTTTTCCAAGTCCCATATCATCAGCCAAACAAGCACCTAATTCAAGGGTTTTCATATAATTGAGCCAATTGAGACCCTTCGCCTGATAAGCCCTTAATACAGCTCTAAAGTCTGTGCCAATGTCTATGGGAGCAATCTTTTCCGGCGATGTTAATTTACCTATAACGGATTTAAGCCATTCGCCATTACTGATTTCCACGGCAACTGAATCATCACTAATTTTTAGGGTCTTTGAAGCATTCAATTGGAACTGTAAAGCTTCAATCACGCTCATTGAGCCGGATTCTATAAATTTCTGAGCGTGTTGATATGCTTTAAGGACTTCATTAAGAGAATTATGATTTACTTCAACCCATTTCCCTTTAATAAAAGCAAGCCCTTCAGATTCAGCAAGAAGTTTTTTTACTTCATTAACTGAAATTTTTTCCCCGCCAAGAGCAATCATTATATTGAAATCGACTAAAGCCTCTCTCCCGAGAATTGAAGGTGTTTTATTCCCTACACTTACACTTATTTTGGCTTTATTTGATCTATTTAACCACCAATTGGGAATTCTGCATAAAATTCCTGATTCTTCATAGAGTGGTATTTCTTTCAAGAAAGTATATGCATCATTCGTGGAAAGTCCAAGTGGGTGAAATATCTCTCCGGAATTTATAATTTCTGTAATAAATTCGCTTTTTTGAGCGGCTTTGTTCACGGTAGAGAGTAAAGTTAATAATTTTTCTTCGTCATTCTTATATTCGATTAAGGCATTTTTTAGCGGTAGATGCTTCGATTTTCCCATATCAGTCACACCGGAAGAATATGTTGCTAAAAAAGCAAAAGGTGCCTCGCCGGTTTTGTTTTCAACAAGATGAAAGAAAACTCGTCCAACTAACTTTATATCCGGACTTTTGGAGATGAGATAGCTGGATACACTTCCTTTATATTCATTAAGCTCAATCAACAATGCCTTATTAAGCTCAATTATTATTTCTTTAATCCGGTTTGAATCTACAAATTCCCATCCGGGGAAATATGGAATATTAGTTAAAAAACCGTTTATCTCTTCTTCTTCAAGTTCAACTTCAATATTCTCTCGAATTATTTCAAGTTCCGGTAATCGTGATACTTTTTTAATGAAAGAATTTGATATATTTCTAACGAAACTAAATGAGGATGAAAGGGGAATAGATAAATCTGTGAACCCTAATTCGAATAGCGCGTAATATTTATTATTTTTTGCCCATTCTAATATTTTATGCTCAAGTAATTTTTGTTTGTCATCCACCTCCCGTTCGATAGGCTGCCGGTCGATGTCAAAATCAGAAGCGGTGACAACTATTATTAGTTCATTTGAATTCAATTTTTCCATAAATTACAATTTTTTTAAGAATTACTTCACGTATTATAGTATAAGCAGGAAATAAAACCAAAAATAACAATAAAAATTAGAGTAAAAGAATTAAAATCATCTATATGCTAAGGAATTTTGGGCTTTTTTACAAATAACCTTTACACTTTCTCACGCGAAGAGCCCAAAGGGTTATATGTTGGAAGATGCAAAGGTTATTTCTTTACAAGGACTTAGGTACTGAGAGTTTTTTTCTGTACCGCGATAAGTGCCTGTTCAAACCGCTGTATTTCTATAGCCTTCTTTTTTCGGATGCCCCATTATTCAGCCCTGATTATTATCGTTTATCGTGCTTTCTCTTAGCTCATCGCTTTTATGTTTTATTTTATATCAATTTTTGACATTTTTTGAACTCAATTCAATTTCTGCGCGACAACAAACACTTTCTTGAATGTTTCTTTCTTACCGCTGACCGCGTCAGTCACTTCGGCATAGGCAATGTATATTCCCATTCGTAATAGGGATTTATTGTCACTCATCCCGTCATAAACAATAAATGCCGGCAGTGCCCGCGGCTCATTGTTTAAGAGCTTCCTGACCTGCCTTCCCTTTTGATCGAATATAGTGATGCTGATGTTAGCAAGATTGAAACCTGCTCCAATTGTTATTGTCATAAAATCTTCAAATCCGTCACCATCAGGGGAAAACGGGTTGGGATTGAACGATAGTCCTCTTTGCCCGGTGCCTTGCAAATTGCTTTGGCTGTTAACTTTGCCGGGCGTAGCGTGATAAGTACTGACTGACTGCTTCCAATTCGTGTTTGTTAGAGAAAACGAATCAACTAAGACCCGTTCCAATGAATGACCGTTTGCACCGCCCTGCTGCGGAGTATATCGTAGAGAGTCAATGACAAACCCAAGAGAATCGGTAATTATCACATTATCTCCGGTGTTATTCAGAGATGGAAATTTCGCGACTATATGCAGGGGGAAACTATACGGATAAAACGATGATACAGCGGTATCTTTTGACAACACTAAGAAACTGCACGGTTGAATCAATAAATCACCTGTCGAAAGTGCCGCGGTATCTTTGCTGTCGGTAACTTTCCACTCGCGAAGATTTACAGTATTAGTTTTTCGGTTATAGAGTTCAATCCACTCCGGCTCTTTATTAATCGGGGCATACATAATTTCGTTAATCACAATATCGCCGCGATGTTCATTCAGCACCATAGGAGTTATAGTGTAGTCTAATCGGTTATTTGAAGTGTCCTCATCATTAGCAAAAACAATCACCGCGATATATCTGCTGAATTGATTGCTCAAAACACCGCATTGCAATTGAACTGCAGCTGAATCTGCCGCCGCTATGTCGGCACACTGCTGTGAAAATAGCAGCTCCGTTGTCCGCGGTATTGTGTCTAAGTCGGCATCGTTATATACCAAAACTCTTGCACCGCTCGCTGTTTGTGTTCCGATATTTTTGATTTTCAGTGCAAGGCGTAACGTATCACCCGCGAGATTATATTTTTGACTGCAAGATAAACTTACTGCCTGTAAATTGAATTGCTTTGGTGTAACCGAATTTTGCTTACCGGGCGTAGCGCGGTTAGCACTGACCGACTGCTTCCAGTTCGTGTTTGTGAGAGAAGAAGAATCGACAAACAACCGTTCTAATGAATGACCGTTTGCACCGCCCTGCTGCGGAGTATATCGTAGAGAGTCAATAGTAAACCCGAGCGAATCGGTAATAATCACATTATCTCCTGTGTTATTCAGAGATGGAAATTCCGCGACTATATGCAGGGGGAAACTATACGGATAAAATGCAGATAAAGTACTATCCTTCACCAGCACTAAGAAACTGCGCGGTTGAATAAATAAATCAACTAACGAAAGCACTGCCGTTGTTGTCCCATCGGAAACTTTCCATTTACGAAGATTTATCGAGTCACTTTGTCTATTGTAAATTTCAATCCATTCCGGTTCTTTGTTAATCTGGGTAAACATAATTTCGTTCACAACTATATCATTGAAACTATGTTCTTTTTGATAGACAGGATGATTAACATCAGCCTGTGCGAAAATTCCCTTTGATACAAAGATTAAACAAATCAATAATTTCCACGAAAAAAATTCTTTCAATCGATTGCTGTTCTCATTATTTGACTGCATTTTTGTTCAAGCTTTGATATTGCTTTCGAGAGAAAAATTCAAATAAACTGTTGGGTACAAGCCGCCCGATATCAACAATCAGCTTCAAAATCAGGGGGAAAGCGATATATCGTTTTTCTTTCTGCAAACCGCGAAGGATAATTTTAGCGGCTTTTTCTGCCGGCATCAAGAAAGGCATTTTAAACTTGTTTTTATCTGTCATTGGTGTTTTTACAAATCCAGGACGAATGGTTATAACTTTTATGTTATATTGCAGTAGTTCAACGGCGGCACTTTCTAAAACAAGTGTTGCAGCGGCTTTGCTCGCGCAATAGACACCGCTTCTTGCAAAACCGCGGGAATCTGCAAGGCTGGAAACTCCGGCAATTATTCCGGAGCGTTGCTGAATGAAACGCGGTGCAAGTGCTTCTATGCAATAGAGCATACCAAGCACGTTAACAGAAATCATTGTTTCGGCATTATCTGCCGAGAACGATGTAAAATCATTATAGATACCAACGCCCGCGTTCAGAATAGCCAAATCAACGCGGTCAGTCTGTTCATAAATCGCGGCAACGGTATGCAAAATTTGTTCTCTATTGGAAACATCACATTGATATGTTTGTATTTTGGCAGGATTGCCGGAAAGCTTTTTCTTGAGGTCGTTCAAGTAATCAATACGCCTGGCAATAATATGAATGCTACAATCAAATGCGGATAATTCACTAACTACTGCTTCGCCAATGCCGCTTGAGGCACCTGTGATGATGATTTGTTTAGAATGAAAGTGCATACAGCCCAAAGAAATATTGTAAATTCAAAAGAATCAATTTTTCTATTTAAAAACAACTATTTATTTTCAGTAAGTAAAATAATAAATATCTTAACAAAAATTGTTCCAAAGTTTATGAAACGTCCTTTTGTGGAAATTGATGGCATAGTCATTAATCAAGAAGTATTAGATACCCGCTTTGCCTGTGATTTAAACCAATGCAAGGGCGCGTGCTGTACTTTAGATAGCGAATACGGTGCCCCGTTATTAATTGAAGAAATTCCGCTTATGGAAAAGTATTTGCCTGTTGTTCTGGAATATCTGCCGGAACTGCACAAAGCAAAAATTGCGGAAGCGGGATTTCACGAATACAAAGAAGGCGAGATGATGACGCAAAGCCTGAATAATCGTGCTTGTGTATTTGTCTTTTATGAAACCGGTATCGCGAAATGCGCCTACGAGCGGGCTTATTTTGAAGGAAAGATTGATTTCAGAAAACCTATTTCCTGTCATCTTTTTCCTATCCGTGTAACCGATTTTCTGGGGGAAGTTATCAGGTACGAGCGTTTTCAGGACTGCGCGCCGGCATTAGAGAACGGAAAGAAAGAAAACATTACTATTGCAGAGTTTTGCAAAGATTCCTTAATTAGAAAATACGGCCAAGAATGGCATCAAAAATTATTACTAATGGTTAAAAAATAAAATGCTTTCATTAAAACAACAACAACGGTTAGAACAAAAACTTTCCCCGCAGCAAATTCAATATCAAAAATTACTGCAGCTCAATACGCTTGCATTGGAACAGCGCATCAAAACCGAGATGGAGCTAAATCCTTTTCTTGAAGGCGAGATGGAAGAAGCCATTGAGGAGGAACACCCCGATGAGGCAATTGAAATTGGTTCCTCCGATGACGACAAAGGCGAGGAAGAAGCACCCGTGAGCGGCGACAGCGATGATGAGTTTACTGCTGAAGATTATCAGAATGATGAAGAATATTTTGATGAACCGGCTGACAAAGCAGAGGCAAAAAAAGATAATGACCGTTTACAGCCTTACACGCAATCTAAAGAATCACTAAGCGAGCATCTGCTGAACCAGCTTTATATGCTTGAGCTTGATGAAAAATTGGTAACGCTCGGTGAAGAAATTATCGGCAATTTAAATGAAGACGGGTATCTTAAACAAAGCTTGTCCGCGATATTAAAAGAACTTGACATCTTAGATCATATTGTAATCGCGCCCACCGCTGCCGAGGCACTGCTTCTCAAGATGCAGACTTTTGATCCGGTAGGAATTGCCGCCCGCGACTTGCAGGAATGTTTATTGATTCAGCTGCGGCACATAAAACACGATGAATATTTTTCTTTCCTCGCCCAAAAACTTTTGACAGAACATTTCGAAGACTTTAGTCATAAACGATTCGATTTGTTAATGCAAAAGATGAATCTTACCGAGGACACGCTTCGTGCCGTACTTAAACTTATTCACATCTTAAACCCCAAGCCGGGTGAAGGTTCCACTGATTATGAAGCATTAAATCAGATTACGCCTGATTTTATTATTGAAAGAGATGATGATAATTATCTTATCACCCTCAACGACCGCAGTGTTCCATCTCTTTCAATAAACCGCACCTATCTAGAAATGCTCCAAAAAGATAAAGGCAAGAAAAAATTAAATCCGGTGCAAAAAAACACTTACCTGTTTATGAAAGAAAAGTTTGAATCTGCCCGTTGGTTTATTGCCTGCATAGAACAGCGGCGGAATACTATGTTGAGAGTAATGCGGACAATTTTAGAAAAACAATTTAGGTTTTTTGAAAAAGGGCCCAAGTTTCTCAACCCAATGGTATATAAAGATATCGCTGATGTAATCGGGATGGATATTTCAACAATCAGCCGCGTTGTCAGCGGGAAATACGTGCAGTCTGTGCAGGGCGTTCACGAGTTAAAGTATTTTTTTAGCGAGGGACTTGAGACCGATTCCGGTGAAGAGATTGCAAATAAACACATTAAAGAAATAATCCGCGAGATGATAGAGAGTGAAAATAAACGTACACCACTGAGTGATGATAAAATCGCGCACGTTTTAAATAAACAAGGCATTCACATCGCGCGCCGCACTGTTGCCAAATATCGCGAAGCATTACGCATTTCTGTTGCCCGTTTACGCCGAGAACTATAATTTACAATTGTTAAGGGTAAATTATCAATTGTTAATGAACAAGTAATCATTAAAATTAACCATTTACCATTAACAATTGACCATTAATAATTATTTCCGGATAATTGCCATCATAGTGTTATACGCGTCATTCGGCGCGGTGCATTCTTTGCTGGCAATGCTGAAATTAAAAAAATATGCAGCTGTTCGGTTTCCTAAATTTCTTCCTTTTTATAGATTTTCCTACACGGTCATTTCTCTCTTGCACTTCTATGTTATATATCAACTAACGCCGGATATCGACATAAAAATATATGACTTTCAGTTCCCTTATGACTTTATCATACTCATACTTCAATTGCAGGCACTCCTTGGTTTCTTTTGGACATTCCAATATTTTAATGCTAAAGAATTTCTCGGCATCAATCAACTGTTCAGAAAAATTAATGGCAGCTATGACAATTCCACTTTTGACGAAGAAACAAAACTGATTATCAAGGGTCCATTTCTTTGGTGCAGACACCCCGTCTATTTTTTTTGTATCCTCTTCCTCGTACTTAGACCAACTATGTCGCTCGATTATCTCACGGCAATTGTTTGCATCATTGCATATTTTTACATAGGAACATACTATGAAGAAAAACGGCTTCTTGAGACCTTCGGAGAACAGTATAAAGAATATCAGCGATTGGTTCCAAGACTGCTGCCAATTAGGTTTCGGAAGCGGTAAGGACTCGTTCAGAAATAACATTAACACTTTGTCACGCGAAGACCGCGATTACTTGTGACATTAGAAAAAGTCCCTCACCCTGCCCTCTCCGGAAGTAATGTCACTAAGATAAGTAATCATTTATATTTTTTATAAGCACCTTTTTTAGTTTTTCTTGGGTAGTGCCTTCCGGGTCTTTGGAGTATTATTTTTCCACGAATTCTATCTTTCAATATTGCCATATCTGCCTGAAGACCATCTTCTGTAAACACGACTTTTTCTGTCAATAAAAAGTTCCTTATTACTCTCAAAGAACTCTTGAATGATATCTCCTTTTGGGAAAAAAGCAGTTAGTGGATGTCTTGATAATGTTCTGCGTTATATATATCTTTGCACGGAGTATCCACGTGAACAATCTGCTTTCTATCTTGGACAATATAGATGTCGGCGTTCTTCTTTATGGTAGGACTTAAAGAAGTGGTAAAAGACAAACTATCAATTAAGATTCCCAAGAAACCTCCTTTCACGTGGAACAGCAATATTCTTGAATTTAATAAGATATATCATTCGTATGAGATGCTCAAGCATATTTGATAGCAAAGCCCCCGAACGAGAGTAAATGGAGTGCTGATAAATTTAATCTCCAACGTATTAACAGATATGAATAAAAAGAACAGGAATCGAAAATGAACAAAGACACGATCACGATAATACTTGCATCGCTAAAGTAAAAAATCAAGAAAACAAACTAGGTTAAAATGAAAACAATCATCACAATATTAGCATTAATGTCCGTTAGTATATATTCACAAAACGATACTTCTAAAAACCAAAATAAAACAAGTGAGATAGGTATTGTTATTGGAAGGTATTTTGGAGCTTCATTTGGGGTTAACAGCAATAATGGTGCTGGAGGCTATTTTGAATATCTTTTCAACCAGCAAATGCCATCGGCAAAAAGTTACGGGATTGGTTTTTCAATACGATTAACTAAAATCGTAGCATTCGGATTTGGCTTATCCGCGTCAACCCTTGAAGGAAAACGAAAATATCTTGATTCTGAAGAGTTAAAAACAAATTCTGAAGTATTCGGACGATTGAATCTATACAATACTGATAAAAGTTGTTTAATAATTGAGTATGGACAAACCCGCGGAGTAATGGTAGGAATATTGCTCGGATTTGATTTCAATTAATCCCCCCATTATAACCACAAGGGCAATAATTATAAAAAAAATGATGAGGTAGGTATGAAAGAAACCAAACGTGCCCTTGCCTGAATTTAACGATAAAGGCGTATTGCCTCCGGGCATTTACGAATGTTCACCATATTCACTTGACGCGTACATCACCGTAGCTCCGAACGGGAATAACTTCGTGGAATTCTTTCAGTACGTTGGAATTAAAGAAGGAATGAAACGCGATATGTCATCAAAAGAAAAGAAAGGTATAATAAAGGTAATAATATGAACGGTTCAAATTGGTCAGAAACAATAAAAATAAGAGCGAAAGCAGTCCACGATAATATTGTCGTGCTTAGAATATGGTGCACCGAAAATAATATGTCCGAAGAAGTCCTTGAAAATCTCGTTGACCCAATGTATGCTCTATTAGATTCCATCTATTCGGAAGCGTATCATCTAACCGCCGAGCTTGATTACCATAGAAAACATAAAGGGTACAGTCGTAGAATAATCAATCGTAAAAACAGACCTGCGCGTGTTGGAAGATAAACCGCTGAATGATGTATGAGTGATGTATTTCAGGCAGCTATAAAAGAATATATCGATGTTCTCTCTTACGAGCGCGGAAGATCGGATAATACACTTGTTTCCTATAAAAGTGACTTGATGCATTTCGCATCCTATATTACTAAGTTTGGCATTGAAACACCCGAAGAGGTTACTACTGATTCTATCCGTAAGTTTTTTTCGTTCCTATCGGAGTGCGGAATAAAATCAATTTCCGCGGCACGCTATTATTCCTCCATCAAAGGATTCTTTCTTTTTATGATCGCTGAAGAGAGAATGAAAAACAGCCCGCTTGCCCGATTACCGGCACCTAAAATTAGTAAAAAGTTACCTGACACTCTAACGATTGATGAAATGGAAAAACTTCTTTCTGTTCCGATAGGCGATACCGCGAAATCATCGCGGGATCGGGCAATGTTGGAAACGCTGTATGCCTGCGGGCTGCGAGTCTCTGAGCTTATTAATTTAACTATTAATGCTTTGCTGCTTGATGATGGAGTTATACGTGTTTTGGGCAAAGGCGATAAAGAGCGTATTACCCCTATCGGAAGTTCGGCTATATTTTGGCTGAAAGAATATTTGACAAAGGCGCGTCCGCTGCTTGCAAAGAAAATGAAAAGCGAAAACTACGTGTTTCTTAATGCTCGTGGTAAACGCCTCTCGCGAATGGGAGTATGGAAAATAATCAGCGGGTATGTACAGCTTTCAGGAATAAATAAGCACGTGCATCCGCATCTGTTTCGTCATTCGTTTGCTACACATTTGATTGAAGGCGGTGCTAATTTGCGCGCGGTTCAAGAAATGCTGGGACATAGCGATATTTCTACTACACAAATTTATACACATCTGGACATAGACTTTGTGCGCGAAGAGCATACAGCCTATCATCCGCGAGGATAAACTAAATGCCCCACATCACTGTTGATGACTCAATTCTCCGTCTAATCGGGTTTTTGCCGTTGTTTATTATTTCTATTACAGTTCACGAGTTTGCGCACGCTTATACCGCTTTTAGGTGCGGTGATTTGACCGCGCGCTCACAAGGCAGGATGACGCTCAACCCTCTGAAACATATTGATTTGTTTGGCACGGTTATAATGCCGATGCTCTCTCTTGCATCCGGATTTGCACTGATTGGCTGGGCAAAACCGGTGCAGGTAAACAGAGCTAACTTCCGCGATCCAATAAAAAATGATTTGATAGTTTCGGCAGCCGGTCCCGTTTCAAATTTTATATTGGCAGTGGTGATTTTGCTCGCCCTAACTGTTATGGGAATACTGCATATTGAAGTAAATAAGCTTATTGAACAAATATTAATTTATGGCATCTTCTTAAATGTATTTTTATTTTGTTTTAATATGCTCCCAATTCCCCCGTTAGATGGTTCGCACATCCTGTATGATTTATTTCCGAATGATTACACTGCCCGATATTTGAAGATGGGGCTTGTCGGGACAGTTTTTATTCTTGTAATTCTGAATACACCAATCTTTGGGTATTTTATGAAAATGGTGAGATATTTAACATCGATATTAATACAATATCTATAAGTTCGTTCACCCTTTTAAATCTATAATGGAACATTTATCACGCGAAGTCCGTGATGATTTTGAGTGAAAACCAAATTAAATTTGACGGTATTTCTCATATAAGCATTTCATACCAAAAATGAATGTAAATACAGAACGCGTTACCTATTTTATCTTGATATTATTTGACATTCTTGTTAGAATATCTCTCGTATCATCGAATGCCTGTAAACAATTTTTTTTATCATTCATAGAGAGAAAATCATAGCTGTTAAGCGCGCGTGTTATTGAAAACGGTATAACGCGAAAAGTAGGTCTGCCGCTTATTACTCCTTTAAATACCCAAGTTGGTGTTGCAGCGATTTGCACGATAGAAAGTTTTTTGGAAACTGCATTTTGTTTTATATCTATCGATAATATTGCACCCGCGTCCGAATACCGCCATTGCTGATTGGAAATAAAGTTGCCAAGGGAATAGGCAGCAATGCCGCTATCTAACTGCCCGTCAACTGTTTTATAAAACTCTATTGGCTGCAAAACGTGCGGGTGCGATGCAATAATTAAATCAATACCGCTTCTTTTCAAAAACTGCGCGATCCCTTTCTGAAACTTGTTTGGCATACGCGCATATTCATTGCCGAAATGCAGGTAAGTAATAATACAGTTGGGATGTAATGATTTTGCCTGTAAAATATCTTGCCCCATAGCAAGCGTGTCAATAACATTAACCAAATATTTTTTGCCTGCAGGCAGTCTGTTCCCGTTCAATCCGTAAGAAAAAGCAAGCAATGCAAATCGGATACCTTTGATGCTGACAACACGAATAGAATCGCGGTCGCGCCGCGAGCTAAATGTTCCCGTGCTTGGCAATCCGTTTGTCTTCAATACTTCAAGTGTTCGGAGGACTCCCTGCTCGGTTTGATCGTACGAGTGATTGTTGGATGTGAAAAGAAAGTTGAACCCGGCTTTCTTCAGAGATTCAACATAGTCATCCGGGGAATTGAAAAAAGGATAACCGCTATAAGAACGATTATTTCCGGCAGTGACCGTTTCTAAATTTCCTGCCAGAAAATCAGATTCACTAAATATGGACTGCAATTCAGAAAAGCACGGTGTAAAATCAAAACTATCAGCGGCTATATGTGCCGATTGATATTGCGGAGAATGGCACATCAAATCACCCGTGAACGAAAGCCTGACCGTAACACCGGAATCCGCTGCTGTAAATTGTGGTGCCGCGATATTTTGAGTTTTTAAAATTATTGGGATGAACGACACAAACAGCACTGTGCCGGACAAAAGGCAAATGATAAATAAAAATAACCGGATGTTACGTGATTTTTTGATTAATGTTTAAAATGGTGAAAATTAAATATCTGCAATATACAAGTATTTTATTAATAAAGTTGTCTGAACAGAAATTTTATAGTCCGATTATTCCTGCTATTATTGTTTTTCATAATAATCATTTTTATCAAACACATCATAGTTACAACTATTTGATATATGGATAAGTTTTCAATTATTCGCGATATAACCTTGATTCTGGCGGTTAGTCTCCCGGTGCTGTACGTGTTCAGGAAGATAAAAATATCCCCTATCATCGGCTTCCTCATTACAGGCATAATCATTGGTCCTTCAGGTCTTCATCTTATCGCGCAAAACGAGCAAATAGAGGTAATGTCAGAGGTCGGCATCATCCTGCTGATGTTCACCATAGGCTTGGAATTTTCCATTGCCAAATTAGTTCAGATGAAAAAGTACCTGCTGCTTTTCGGTGGATTGCAGGTTATTATCAGTTCCGCTGCCGGATTCGGGTTACTCGCATTTTACGGTATGCCGATTCAGGTCGCGGTGTTTATCGGTATGGTTGTATCCCTTTCAAGCACCACGATTGTACTTAAACTGCTCGCGGAGAAAAGCGAAGTTGATTCACCGCACGGTAAAATATCTGTCGGTATCCTGATTTTTCAAGACCTTGCAGTCATACCAATGCTCATCATCCTGCCGTTACTGAAAAGCGGAGAAAGTTTCAGCATCGGATCATTTATGCTCAAAATTTTATTCGCCGGCACACTTATAACCGCTATGATCGCTTTGGCGCGTTTCGTTGTTCCCAAACTTTTGTATTTCGTTTCTTCAATGCGTATGCGCGAAGTTTTTAGTGCCTCCGTGGTTGTTCTTATTTTCGGGACGGCCTATCTTGCTCACGCGGTAGGTCTTTCCTTTAGTATCGGCGTTTTTATCGCGGGATTTATTATCGCGGAATCGGAATTCAGTTATCAGATACTATCGGAAATAACCCCTTTCCGCGACATTTTTAACAGCATTTTTTTCGTGTCCGCGGGTCTCTTACTTTCATTAACGGTTCTCAGGGAACACTTTATCCAAATACTCCTGATGTCATTGGTAGTAGTTGGCATAAAGGCAGCGATTGTTCTGTTAATTGTTCTTGCACTCGGGTATCCTTCGCGCACGGGAATTGTCGCGGGTGTTTCGCTCGCGCAAATCGGCGAGTTTGGCTTTGTCCTTGCAAAATCAGGCGAACAGGCGGGAATCATTTCTGCTTCAGGGAATAATATTTTTCTTTCAGTTGCCATTCTTACAATGGTATTCACGCCATTCTTGTTCGAATTTGTTCCCCGTGTTTTTCATTTTCTGCATCTCAAGGATGATTTTGATTATGATGCCCCGCCTCGCCGGAAGTCAATACCGTTGGAAAACCACGTTATTATAGCTGGCTACGGACTCAACGGGAGAAACTTGGTGAAAGTGCTGAAGGAAACAGGAATACCATATATCATTCTTGAGCTGAACCCTGGTACGGTGAGAAAGGTTAAATCCGAAGGAGAAAATATCCTTTACGGAGATATCACCAAACGGGACATCCTTTTGCGCGCAGGTATAATGAAAGCAAAAGTGTTTGTATATGCTATTTCCGATCCGCGATCAACACGCGTCAGTCTCGCGATGGCAAAAATGTTGAATCCAAAAGTGCATACCATTGTTCGCACGCGTTATGTAACGGAAATTGATGAACTGGCAAAACTAAAAGCGGACACCGTCATACCGGAAGAGTTTGAAACCTCACTGCAAATATTCAGCAAGGTGCTGGCAGAATATCACTTGCCGGTAAATATTGTTATGCGGCAGATTAATATCATCAGGCAGGATAGCTACCAAATGCTCAGGAACGCGCAGAGCGGCATCAGCCCGATGCACCTGATGGATATTATCGCGCGGAGTGTAACCGAAACTTTCTTTATCGAGAGTACGAGCAAGGCAATCGGCAAATCGCTCAAAGAAATAGATTTACGGGCGGCAACCGGTGCAACAATAATTTCAATCGTCAGGCAGGATACCCCGATAAATAATCCTTCCGGTTTAACAAAACTGCTGTACGGAGATGTACTTGTTCTGACCGGAACGCACGAAGCGGTTGATGCAGCAATAGATTTACTGAATGGTTCAGGGGAAACAATAAATAATACAGTCTGATGAAATTTTTCCCCATAAAAAGCGGAAAACTTCCGCGATAAAAATCATCATACCCTGTATCCGCGTTAAAAAAATTAGTAAATTCTCACCTTGATTTTATGCTTATTTACTGTTATTATTAAGATTAAAATAATTTTTTACTGCACTTTCAGATTCAATTTTTAACGAGGAATTTTTTATACATAAAAATGCTACTAATTTAATCTATTCATATAGAATAGAAAATTAATAAACAAACAAAGCGGAGTTATATCTTTTATGAAACGAATCGCGTTATTTTCTGCGATATTCGGCATCTCTTTGATGCTCTTGCAGGGCTGTTCCCTGTTCCAAGACAACAAAAATGTTGCCGAATTTGGTACTTCTCAAATTTCTTTGTCGGAATTTGAGAAAGCCTACACGAAAAACAGTTCTCAAAACAAACAGGGCGGCGACTCGTCCAAACAGTACGAGAACTTTCTGGACTTGTATCTCAAATTCAAGATGAAACTTGCCGATGCACAGTTTCGCGGATTTGATAACAACGCGGATATGAATAATGAATTAATCGACTATAGAAAAAAAGTGGGAGTTACCTATATCTTAGAAAAGCAGTTAGTCGATATTAACTTGAGGCGTTTGTGGGATATGCGGCACTATGAAATGCGCCTCAGCCACATTATGATTCGTCCGGATTCTACCGGCGAGGAAGCTGCCCGCGAAAAAGCACAGGCTATCCTTGATTCGATTAAATCAGGCAAACGCTCATTTGCAGAAATGGTGCAGCTCTACACGCGGGATAATTTCTCAAAGCCAAACAACGGGGATATTTATTATTTTACTCCGGGTACTTTTATTCCGGAATTTGAAGAGGCATATTTTAATACTCCGGTTGGACAAGTCAACCCGGGTGTTATTCATACCCGTTACGGCTATCATATATTGAAAGTTACTGAAAAGCGCGAACGTATTCCTGAAGTTCACGCGGCGCATATCCTGATTGATTTCCTCGATGAAAAGGGCGAAAATGATTCAGCAGCAGCACGCTTACGTGCAGATTCCGTGTATAATATGGTTACAAGCGGACATAAAGATTTTGCAGCTGCTGCAAAACTCTATTCAAAAGACCAAGGCACAAAAGAAGATGGCGGAGATTTGAAATTTTTCGCGCGGCGTATGATGGTGAAAGAGTTTGATGAGGCAGCCTTTAACTTAAATCCGGGTGAAATTTCAAAACCTGTCAAAACACAATACGGCTATCACGTTATTAAATTGATTGAAAGAAAACCATTCCTTTCATTTGATGAGGATAAAGAAGCAATCAAAAATAATTATAAGCAATACCGCTATCAGGCGGACTATGATACACTGACCATTGGACTGCGAAAAAAATACGGATATATCGCCGATCAAAAAGTGTTTGATGAAACAGCGCGCAAATTTGATACTCTACATTTAACTGCCGATTTCCTAAAGTCTGACCGGTTAGCGGAAATAGGTCCCAAAGTGCTGTACTCAATGGGCGGTTCCTCTTACCGGGTGGATACACTTTTGGCTTATGCATTATCACAAAATGAATTTGCTTCACGCCTGATTGACCAAAAAATGCTCGCGGGAATTATCAAGAAACATTCCGGTGACATTTCACTTGAATTTGAAGCAATGAATTTAGACAAATCAAATGCAGAATTTGCCTCGCTTATGGATGACTATAAAAATGGCATCTATATATTCAAGCTGCAGGAAGAAACTGTTTGGAATAAATTAGCTGTTGACAGCGTCAAATTAGAAAGTTATTACACGAAGAATAAAAACAACTTCAAGTGGCCAGATAGAGTAGAGTTTAGGGAGATTTTTGTTCGCGCCGATTCGCTTCTGAAAATATGCCAAGAAAAACTTAATTCCGGTGCTGCATTTGATTCAGTTGCTGCTCAATACACCGAGCGTGCCGGATTAAAAGAAAAATCGGGGCGGTATGAGTTACAAGATGTTAATGCAAATGACAATACCCGCCAAGCGGCAAAGTTAAATAAACCGGGTGATGTTTCTCCGGTTGTTCCAAATTCCGGCGGATTCTCGCTTTATCAATTGGTTAGAAAAGAATCAGCCCGCGTGAAGACTTTTGAAGAATGCAAAGCCGAAGTTTCGAGTGCTTTTCAGGAAGATGAAAGCAAGCGGTTAGAGAGTGAATACATAAAGACTTTGTCGGAAAGATATAAACCGGTCACTCATACCGATGTTTTGGCAAAAGCCTTTAAAAAATAGTCTTAAATCTTTTTTTGTTTTTTGTTTTATTTCTGCCGCGTTAGCAATTCTTGCTTCTTGCGGCAGAACTAAAACACCAATTGGATATATCGCCAGGGTGAATGATAATTATCTTACTGAAGAAACTTTCCGGCAAAGTGTTGATTCCGCTCATTTGACACAACAATCCCAAATTGAATTTGCTCAAAATTGGACACGCGGACAGCTCCTTTTTGCAGAGGCTGAAAAACAGGGAATTCTAAAAGATGAAAAATTTTCGGCACTTGCAGAGCAAAACAGACGGGAACTTGCCGCTTCATTCCTCTATGCTAAATTGTTCAAAGAAAAAATATTTACCTGTCTCCCCGAGGAGGTCACTACATATTATAACAATCATAGAACAAGTTTCGTGCTGCGGGAAGAAGGCTTCATTTATGACGCGGTTTATTTTTCTTCCGAAAGCACCGCGGAAAAATTCAGGGTGCTTGCCCAGCAAAGCGGCTGGCAAAAAGCAGCAGATGAATTTTCGCTTAGCACGGATGTAACCCGAATCAATCGTAATATTTTCCGCTATAACTATCAGACTAACTCCGCGATGCAGGCAAGATTACTCTCGGTTATGTCACGCGATGAAATCTCTCTTGTCTTTAGCGATGATACGCGGACATTCTGGGTAGTGCATATAATTGCCGCGTTACACGAGGGTGATATTGCCCCGATAGAGGCTGTTTCCTCAACAATTGAGGCAAGAATAATTGACGGCAAGAAAAAAGATTTTTTGGCAGGATACATTAAGCAGCTTTATACTTCAAATAAAGTTGAACTCACATTCCAATAGGGTTATAGATAGTAAAGTATAGATTTGCTCCATAAAAAGGCCGAAGAAAGAGCATTTTGATAGCTAAACGAGTTTAAACTTCAAATTCCGCTTGATTTAGGTCATTGATTCGCATCGCTTTCGATTTAATTGCTTTTTAGCAAGTACACGGGAAAATGCGGTTTATGGTCAAAAAGCGTGCACCTATAAATTATATAGCTCCATTTGAACCGCGTTATTATTGTACTATATCGCTATCCTGACTTTTTCAGGAAACCCTAATTATCCAGCCACTTCTTAAAATCACTCACCCGTTCTCTGCTTACTATCCGAGCATCGTCCTCCAACATTTTAGACTTTATCGTTAAGCGGCTGTTGAAATAGGCCTCTACTTTTTCAATAGAATGAATACTTATTATTATTTTTCTATTGATTCGATAAAATACTTTTGGGTCAAGTGTTGCTTCAAGTTGGTCTAATGTATAATCAATGGGATACTTATTTCCTTTTGTAGTTACCAAAAAGGTCAAACTATTTTTTGTTTCAAAAAAATGTACATCTTCGGTTTGAATAGTATGAATGCTTTGTCCCATTTTTACTAAAAATCTGCTTTTATAATGGTTGTTTATTTTCTTATATGCTTGAGTTATATTTTCGAGTAAATTTGCATCCAAAACCTGCTTTTGTTTTTTGAATTTATCAAATGCAAATTGTAAATCATTCAAAGATATGGGTTTTAATAAGTAATCTATACTATTTTGTTTAAATGCCTGAATAGCATAGTTATCGTATGCGGTGGTAAATATTATAGGGATATCTATTTTAATTCCCGAGAAAATTTCAAAACTATTCCCATCCGCTAAATGAATATCAAGAAACAACAAATCCGCTTTCAACCCTTTGCTAAAAGCATTAATTGCAGCTTTTACAGTATCGAGATATTGAACAACTTCAATGTTATTATCTATTTTTTGCAGCAGCATAGTTAGGTGTTCTGCCGAGAGTTTTTCATCTTCTACAATAATTACTTTCATTTTATACCAATTAAGGAATGAATTAATAATAAGTTATAACATTATCCTGCTTATTGTTCGAATTGGAATCCAAATAGAACACAAACAGACCTTATCTGTTATGTTATTTCTAATTTATCCCTAAAGGCAAAGCTACTTTAAAGTTTTTGCCATTATTAATTATTTCAACTTTTTTATCCGTGAAGTACGAATACCGCGATTCAATGTTCTGTATTCCTGTTTTGGAACTTTCCATCACGTCACTTCGTGGGAGCACCGTGTTTTCTATTACAAGAGTGTCCGCGTATGTATATATCGACACCCGTAATGGGTTTACTATGGAAGCTTCATTGTGTTGAATCGTGTTTTCCACAAACATCTGTAAACACATCGGAGGCAGATAAAAATCATTTTTATTTTCATCGATCTTTAGCGTAAATATTAAACTATCATCAAACCGTATTTTCAATAAGTAAATATAATGGTTAATAAAACTTATTTCATCACGCAGTGGAACAACCTCGGAATTCTTGTTGTCCAAAATATAGCGATATACTTTGGAAAGTTCAGTAATAAACTCAACCGCCTTGTCCTGACTCTTGTAAACCAACGAAGAAAGAACGCTAAGATTATTGAACAGAAAATGAGGGTTGAGTTGATTTTTGAGATTTTGCAGCTGAGCAACAGCACTTTCAGTTTTATACTTTTCCACATCGATGAGGCTTTGTTTCCAGTACCTAAAAAATTGGATACCGATAGTCGCAGCCAAAACAGCAAATGCTAAAAATAGAGAAGGAATAAATATTTCCCTCATTTTAGGGTTGATTAGTTCGCCATCCCCGAATTTTACCTGATGAATAAGGTACATTGCAAAGAACAGGGTATTGGCAGTATAAATCGTGCAGGCAATGATTTGATAAAGTATCCTTTTTTTAGGGTTGGTCAACCAGCTATATCTCCTGTTCAATTGTGTGTCAATCCAAAGATTGCCTTCCCACAGAATTGCCAGGATAACAGTAATAAAAATTAAATCGACATTAAGAAACTCATCAAATCTGAAAAACAACAGTTTTATCAGAGCAGCAGCCAGAATTGAAAGCCCTGTCTTTTTTAATAATCTACTCATAATAATATGCACAGAATACCTAAAATTGCAATTTATATGTAAAATTCGGGAAAAAACCCAGTTGATAGGTCGTTTTAATGTTTCCGTGATCATAACTTTGTGAAAATACATTTTTATTGTTCGTCACATTTTGCAAATCTAACGAAAATGAGTGAGATAATTGCATCGTGCTGCTGTTGAACGTGTAGCCGACCTTCAAATCCATTCTGAAATAATTGGAATACCGACTTGAATAGGCATAAGCATCACCTTGACGTTGCTCTTGGTTTGTCATCCGCGATGCTTCTAAATCAACAGGCGTATAGTACCGTCCTCCCGCGTTCGTTATTTTTAGATCAACGGCAATTATATTGTGGTCATCGCTTCCAACCTTCCATTCTTTCCCGCCCAAAATGTTATATACATATTTGCCGTTGAATGCTGTGTTTCGTTCTATACCATCGCTTGCTGTGTATTTCGAATCGTAAAGCGAGGAGGTAAATAAACCATAATACCCGTCGCTGAAGAATTTCTCAATAGTTAATTCTGCCCCATAATTTTTGCCGGTACCACTGTTGGCGAGATGGTCTTCCAAATCGGTTTTGAAACTTGCTCCGGTATTAAGCATAGAATAACTACTTGAAAAAGTATTTACCGGTACATTGAATAAATACTGATAATATACTTCTGCCTTCACCCGCCAGTCGGTAAATGGCTGTAAATCATATCCTAAAACGAAATGATGACTCTTAGTAAAATCCAGATTTTTGTTGTTGTAACTATACGAGCCGTCCTGATTTTGAGTTTGTAAGAAATATACGTTTATTGGCTGCATTTGAGAGTGCAAGCCATATCCTATGTTCAAACTACCGGTATTATTCATTTCGTATTTTAGCCCGAAACGGGGTTCTACCGAGAAAGATTTATTAAGGAAAAATCTTTGCGCGTGTATGCCGGTATTTAAAGTAAGATTATCACTGATGTTATATTTAGTATGTACATATACTTGTGCTAAATTGGAATAACTATCATAATCCCAGATTTGTTTCCATTCCGGCAGACCTCTTCTTGTTCTGTAATACAGATTCAGATTCATCAGTTCATCCTGAATGCCTAATTTAATAAACAGTCTCGAATTGATTTTTATATTATAGTTGGTGATGAATTCATAAGCTAATTTTGTGACCTTTTCTTCCTCCCTGCTCTTTACGGAATTACCCTGACTATCCGCAGAATCCTGCAACTGATAATTTTTTGAATAGTTTATTCCAATCGAGGAACTCAAAAAAGATTCGTTGCTGATTTGTTTAAAGTGTGTTAATCCGAGAATTCCAATATCACTGGTTAATTCGGTATTCTCACCGGGTGCATACATCGAATTCGAACTTTTCGTTTTATCTGTTGTTATTGAAATATTGCTTTTAGCTAAAATTCCGAACAAGGAAAATTTCCCATAAGTTGTATTTCCACTGTTTAGCTTGAAAGAAAGGTCCTGAAATGATGGTGTTGCAGTTGTTCCTATATCAATCCCCATTGCCTGCGCTACTCCGGCGAGAGTATATCTATAACCAATTAAATATGAGGATCCATTCTCCTCGTTAATTGGTCCTTCAGTAGTCGCTTCCATACCGGTTATTACTCCAAGTTGGATTGTTGTCTCTCTTTTCTTTGAGTTTCCATTTCGGAAGCCCAAATCAAAAACACCGGAGATCGCATTACCATATTCCGCCGGAAAAGCAGATGTAAAAAAATCAGAACTCTTCAGCATATTCGTGTTTAAGGCACTTACGGCTCCACCGGTTGTTCCAACAGAAGCAAAATGGTTCGGGTTTGTTACGTTCATACCATCAATCCGCCATAAAACACCAACAGGTGAATTGCCTCGGATGACTATATCATTTCTTGAATCATCAGGTGCACTTACGCCTGCAAAATTAGCGGCCAATCGAGCGGGATCGCTTCTGCCTCCTGCATACCTGTTAACTTCTTCCATCGAAAAAGTACGAGCACTGATACTGGCTAAGTCGTTTAGAGTCTTGTCTTTCGCGTTAGCCGAAATAACCACTTCATTTATCTGCAATATACTTTCTTCCAAAGCAACATCCATTATGGTTTCTTTACCGGATGTAACAACCACATTGGCAACACCGGCATTTTTATAACCAACGCAGGATACTTTAATCTCATATCTTTCAGGGGCAACACCAGACAACACATAATTCCCGTTTTCATCGGATCGTGTCCCGCTTTTATAGGCACCTCCAATTAACCGGACTGTAGCACCCTGAATAGGCGTTTGCGTAAGTTTATCAAAAATACTACCTCTGATATTTTGCCTGTTGGTTTGAGCAAAAGATAAAAGTGATAATAACAGGAACATACTTAAAATATTATTTCTTAGAGTCATTGTATTGTCCTTACCAGGCGTACATAGTTTAGTACCCTTTCCTCTCCGGTGCCGCTTCCAATTATCTTAGTGTCAAAACGCACCGCGCCGGCACCGTGCAGGTCTTCGCCATTTCCATCTTCTGCCCTCCCAAAAGCCACATACCACGCGTAGGAATATGTACCATTGGCTTTTGAAATAACCGATGTGCTCGTCCAATAATAGGGATAGTCTGCTTTTCCGCCATCGTTTGTGATGCCGGTACAACTGAAAAGTGTATTTATTGCAGGACCTACATTGGCTGAGTTTGTTGCACACGGAGAGCGGGTGTAGTCAACAAGGCTTTGAAGTTCTTTTGAATTGGGCAAATGCCAATCATTATGTCCAAGAAAATTTGCCTTATTCTGTGTTTGAGTGTATGCCAGCGCGTGTTCCCAATCTATGCCCGTGCCATTGTCGCTTTGTTGCCACATCAAGTTGGTAGCCAGATCGGAAATTGTTCCGTTGCCGTTGTTTTGAAATAAATTTACACCGTAGGCAAGATTGCCGCGTACACACCTGACAAAGTGCTTTGGTCCTGCACTAATATTATACGATTTAATATGTCCGGTGCCAAAATTCACACCAAAGGCAAGTTCCGCGCCCGGCGTATTTTCGCTTGTATTGCCCATTACTCCGGTATATTTATCGCTGCTCCAGAATATAGCGTGACTAAGGTCTTGTTCATCTGTATATTTAATGTCAAAATAGTTTGTATTAATATATGGCCAGCCGGAACTTCCATTCCATAAAGAGTATAGTTCTTTTATGGTTGGCACGTGCCAATCGTTGTAGCCGCCGTAGTTTTGTTTGTTCAAATTGTCAACCACGGTTTGAGTTGCTGCCCAGTAATACATTCCACCGAAAAAACCCTTTTCATACGTTTTCTGCCACGTTAAGCCGGTAACTTCATCCTTTACAGTAAGTCCATCGCTGCTTTTGGTGTAAACGGGAGATATACGTGTAAACTGAGCATCTTGTCCGTAAAATGCCGCGGCGGGTGTGGGGGCAATAATACTGTTGCCGGTGCCGTCCCAAAATCCAACCTGACTTGTGCTAACGATCGGATAACTCCCTTTGTAAGCCGCTTCACGCGGAATAACCTGCAATGCAACATTGGTGTTTGATGTACCGTTGGGGTTAGTTACATTATCATCTTTTTTGCATCCATCTAAAATTATTGTCAGAAAGAATAGGCTGCCCAGTAAAAATGATAGTGAACGCGCAAAATCGATTCTTGATTTCATCGTGAATAATTCCTGGTTATTTTTATAAATTTGTTTCGTTACAAAATTACTTAATGAATTGTAGGTTTTATATCCGAAACAATTGGATTGTAGATATATTGGGTTGAGTTGAAGAACAATCCATTTGAACAGTTTTCATTTATGCTTAAAAACTCACGTTACGCAAAAACGAAGAAATTAAGAAATGGGGATAAAATTAATGTTTCCCATAATGTGTAATTCTTCAAAAGCAACTTTAACCCAACTTGCAAGTTTCAAATCATAAGTTATGATTAGATAAAGAGATAGGCTATGCGCTATGTAGGCTGGGGTAACACATATTTTTTCATAGAGAAAGGGACTTGTTTAAAGTTGAGGGCGTGGTAAATTTCTAATACCCGTGGAATAGGCACGGTGCAGCTCTTGATAAGCAGGATTTGATTCTTGTTATCTTTAACCGTAGAAACGATGAGTTTTCGCGTGTTCATAATGCGTGTAATAGTATCCCAGCTGAAATTAATATCTTGCTTTTTGAGCTGATAACGAATGGAATTGACTATCTATAAGCTACAATGCCAAGATGAATATGAGCATCGGATTGTTCATCAGAAATATGAAAAACAGGACGTAAGCTCAAGTCGGTTTTAAGGGTTCGAAATGTTTCTTCAATCCGTGTTAATGTATTGTAAATATCCCAAATATCAGTTTCCGACAAATCGACTCTTGAAGTTCTAAGGAAATATACACCG
>CAIYTF010000073.1 GCA_903929035.1 uncultured Ignavibacteriales bacterium | reverse complement strand
GGGGCAAATTCACGCCGCAGAGGTAGTTCGCCCCCTTCGGGGACGTTATTTGTTGGGCTTACTTTTCCGTGAGTTAGCACTCACGGTTATTCAAATATAGTCCCGTTGGGACAAATTCTACAACAGGCTGAGTAGTTACTTTTTACCAACTAAAATTATGGATATTAAATGATAATTTCACAAACTCCTTTGCGGATTTCTTTATGCGGCGGCGGTACGGATTTCTTGGATTACTATGTAAAAGAAGAGGGATTTGTCGTCAGCACGGCGATTGATAAATTTGTTTATGTTATTTTAAAAGAGCGTTTTGACGAGAAAATTTACGTGGGTTATGCCAAGAAAGAAATCGTGGATTCTGTTGATGAGATTAAGCACGAGTTAGTGCGGGAAGCCGCGAAGAAAGCGGGCATCGTCAATGGCTTTGAAGTTTCTATGCTGGCAGATATACCGTCCGAAGGTTCGGGATTGGGTTCTTCCAGCAGTTTGACGGTGGGACTATTGAACGCGTTTTATAGTTATCTGGGCATTCAAGTCAGCGCGGAGCAGTTAGCGCGCGAAGCCTGCGAGATCGAGATTGACATCCTGAAGAAACCAATAGGCAAACAGGACCAGTATATCGCGGCATTCGGCGGTCTTTCAACATTTCGTTTCAAGAAAGATAAATCAGTTGAAGTTGGCAAGGTTGATATCCACGGCGATATTAAACGGCGGCTTGGCGGTAATTTGCTGCTGTTCTTCACGAATACTACCCGGCAGTCGTCTTCTATCCTTACAGAGCAGAAAGAAAGAATTGATGATACTATCGGGTTTCTCAACGAGATTAAACAGCTTGCCTTTGACGCGGTCAGTTCATTAGAGAAAGGCGATATAGATATGATTGGGCAGTTTTTGGCAAAAAACTGGGAGCTGAAGAAGAACCTATCATCAAATATTTCCAATGGTTCTATTGATGAAATGTATAATCTTGCAATTGCCGGCGGTGCAACGGGGGCGAAAATTGCCGGCGCGGGCGGCGGTGGATTTTTAATGGCTTATTGTCCAAGAAATAATCAGGACACGATGCGCGAGAAAATGGCGGCGTATAGAGAGTTCCCGTTCCTGCTTGAGCCGTTTGGTTCGCGGATACTTTTTAATTATAGAAGATATGATTGGAAATAGCCAATGAAGAATGGCGGGTTACTTTTTTCACGCGAAGGCGCGAAGACCGCGAAGATGATTTTTAAGCGAGAATCAAAATTAATTTTCGTATCACTTTAATTTGGTATTAATATAATGGCATTAGTGTTAGTTACCGGCGGTGCCGGATTTATTGGTTCGCATACTGTTGATAAATTAATCGCGGAAGGACTTGATGTAAGGATTTTGGATATCCTGCAGAAGCCTGTGCATTTGAAGGGCAAGCCTGCTTATCTAAACCCGAAGGCCGAGTTTGTTTTTGGTGATGTTCGGGATAGAATCGTGCTGGATTACGCGCTCAAGGATGTAGAGTATATTTATCATCTTGCTGCTTATCAGGATTACCTGCCGGATTTTTCGACTTTCTTTGATGTTAATGCCGTCAGTACAGCTTTGCTTTTTGAAATGATTGTTGAAAAGAAACTGCCAATCAAGAAGTTTATTGTCGCGTCATCGCAGTTCGTGCAGGGGGAAGGATTGTACAAGCGTAAGGATGGTGCTATTGTTTGTCCGCATCAAAGACCTGTCGCGCAGCTCGAAGCAGGTCAGTGGGATTGGATTGATGAGAATGGCAATCCGATGGAGTGGCAATGGACACCGGAAACACATAGCAATCCGCCAAATGCTTACGCGATTTCAAAATATTCGCAGGAACTGATGGCACTGAGTTTTGGCAAACGGTATGAGATTCCGTCAGTTGCATTGCGGTATTCAATTGTTCAGGGACCTCGGCAATCTTTTTATAACGCTTATAGCGGCGCGTGCAGGATATTTAATCTCTCGTATTTCTTTGATAAAGCACCAACCATTTATGAGGACGGGCTGCAAAAAAGAGATTTTGTGAATATCCACGATGTTGTTGATGCAAACTTTTTAGCACTGAAAGATAGCAGGGCAGACTATCAGGCATTTTGTGTCGGCGGCGGTGTGCCATATACGGTGAAGCAATTCGCGGATGTTGTTGCAAAGGTTCACGGTAAAGAACATATAGCGGCAAAAATTCCGGGCGAGTTTCGCGTTGGTGATACACGTAATACTTGCTCTGATATTACCAAATTGAAATCATTAGGCTGGGAGCCGAAACGTACTCCCCAGGACTCAGTGGAGGAGTATCTTGAATATCTAAAAGCTCAGACTGATATTGAAGATATCTTGGCTTATGCCGACAAGATGATGAAGCAGCTAAATGTAGTGAGAAGTATCAAGCGATAATGAAAGCATTCCTACTTGCAGCCGGTTTGGGAACAAGACTTCGCCCGCTGACTGATACAATACCGAAGTGCTTAGTTCCGATACGCGGGAAAGCATTATTGGGCTGGTGGATAGAACTTTTCCGCAAGCACGGTGTTGATGAAGTGTTAATTAACCTGCATCATTTTCCGGAACAAGTCAGGTCGTATCTTGAAAAGAATTCAGGGGGAATTAAGTTTACATATTTTTTTGAAGAAACTTTGTTGGGAAGCGGAGGTACGCTCCGAGTGAATAAAGATTTCGCGGCAGGTGAAGATGTAATTCTCGTGTTTTATGCCGATAACTTGACAAATATCAACATAACAAGTTTTGTCGATTTTCATATACATAGCGGGCAGCAGTTTACAATGGGTTTGTTCAGAACAAAAAACCCGACTGCCTGCGGCATAGCGGAACTAAATGGGGATAATATTATTATTGATTTTGAAGAAAAGCCGAAGTTCCCCAAAAGCAATTTAGCCAATACCGGTATTTACGCTGCTCATCCCTTGGTGTTGGACTTGATTCCCGAACTTGAATTGACAGATATAGGTTTTCATTTACTCCCGAAGTTAGCAGGGAAAATGGCAGGGATGGAAATGAAAGATTATTTGATAGATGTAGGAACTCACGAGAGCCTGGCGAAAGCTGAAATTGACTGGAAAAATTATATAACTAAAGAAGGTGCTTTAATATGATATTTAACGAGTATTTTGATTACGTGATTGACGCGGTGAAAAAAGTTGATCAGGGACAAATAGAAAAGTTCATTGACTTGATGATGGCGGCATATAAGGAGGAGAGAACAGTGTTTGTTATTGGTAACGGAGGTTCTGCCGCCGCGGCTTCGCATTTGGCACAGGACCTTGCAAAGGGAACGCGACACAGTATAGATCACCCGAAACGAATTAGAGCCTTGAGTCTGACGGATAATGTCGCGTTCATTACCGCGTTGGGAAATGACGATGGTTACGATACTATCTTTGAACAGCAGTTAAAAACATTTGCAAAACCAGGGGATTATGTAATTGCAATAAGCGGTTCAGGCAATAGCCCCAATGTAATTAAAGCAGTTCAGTGGGCAAACAATAATGGTCTGATAACCATTGGAGTAACCGGATTTAACGGAGGGAAACTTAAACAGATGAATACCTACTCGCTTCATATCGAACTAAATGATATGTGCACGGCTGAGAGCATTCACTCGATTTTGTTTCACTATATTGCAATAGAAATTCAGAAAAAAATTCAAACAGTATGAAAGTACCTCTCTTAGATTTAAAACCTCAATATCTTTCTTTGAAGAAAGAATTGGATGAAGCCCTTTTGAAGGTCGCGGAATCTCAGTACTTTATACTGGGACCAGAAGTTGACGCTATGGAAAAAGAGATGCGTGAATTTCTCGGGGCTAAGTTCGCGTACGGTGTTTCAAGCGGGACAGACGCGTTGCTGCTATCTTTAATGGCACTTGGCATTGGCGAGGGTGATGAAGTGCTGCTGCCGACATTTTCATTCTTTGCAACAGCCGGGGTTGTTTCGCGGTTGAACGCGATTCCTGTTTTTATTGATTCCGATCCGGTAACATTTAACATTGATGCCGCGAAGGCAAAAGAAAAAATTACCGCTAAAACAAAGGCTATTATTCCTGTTCATCTCTATGGGCAAAGTGCCGATATGGATGCAGTAATGAAATTGGCAAATGAGCATAACTTATTCGTGGTTGAGGATGGCGCGCAAGCAATAAGCACGCGATATAGTAATGGCAGGTGTGTCGGCACTATCGGGCATATAGGATGCTACTCGTTTTTCCCGAGCAAAAATTTGGGCTGCTTTGGTGATGGCGGATTAGTGGTGACTAATGATGAAGAGATAGCATATCGGTTAAAAATAACGCGTGTACACGGCGGCGATCCTAAATACTATCATAAAGTTATAGGCGGAAATTTCAGAATTGATGCTATACAAGCTGCCATATTGCGGGTTAAACTGCCTCACTTAAATTCTTGGTCGGCAAAACGGCGTGTAAATGCAGCATTGTATAATTCCTTTTTTGTTGCATCAGGATTGGCAGAGGGAACAGGGAAAACAGAATTTAACAATGCAAATAAAGTATTATTACCTGCAGCTGTTTTTGAAAAGTTACAAGCTGATATTCCAAATTACCATATCTACAACCAGTATATTATTCGTGTAGAAAAACGAGATGCCTTGCGAGAATATTTGGCAAAGAAAGAAATTGCAACCGAGATATATTATCCGGTAGCCTTTCATAATCAGGAATGCTTTAAGGATGTACCATCGGCAAAGGATAGTTATCCGGTTTCGGATGCATTATCAGCGACAGTTATCGCGCTTCCGATTTTCCCGGAGCTTACAGAAGAACAAATTAAATTCGTGGTTGATATGATAGCGGAATTTTTTATGAGTTAATACATTACAGTGTAGGATATAGAAATATATTACCCTGATCCTATTTTGAGGCAGCTTAAAATGACCTATTTTATCATTTTTTGAAAAAAAATAAAAAATATTTTTAAAAAATGCTTGCATTTAAAAAATATTCACTATATTTGAGAGCCTCGTTTGCAGGTTTCTCCCCTGACCTGTAAACTAACAACAGCTCCCCGGTGTTCCCCCCAGCACCGGGGTTTTTTTATTTTGCCCCGGCACGGCGGCATCGATTATAGAAAGAAAAGCAAAATGAAACAAACGATACTTGGCGCGAGTGGTATTGTAGGGACAGAACTTGCAAAGGCACTCAGCAATTATACTAATGAAATCAGGATAGTAAGCAGAAACCCCAAAAGAGTAAACACGGGGGATGAATTATGTTCTGCCAATCTTTTGGATGCAGAACAGACAATCAAAGCGGTTGCCGGTTCGGAGATAGCTTATCTAACGGTGGGATTGCAATATTCAATTACTGTTTGGCAGGCACAATGGCATATAGTAATGAAGAATGTTATTGATGCCTGCAAACTGCACAATACAAAATTAGTGTTTTTCGACAACGTTTACGCGCTCGGTAAAGTAAACGGACCAATGACCGAAGAAACGCCGATGAATCCTTGCAGTAAAAAAGGGGAAGTCCGCGCAAAAATCGGGAAGATGATATTAGATGAAGTACGCTCAGGAAAGCTGACTGCACTAATAGCCCGCGCACCTGATTTTTACGGACCGAACACGCCGCTAAGTCTTCCTGAACAATTGGTCTTTCGTAATTTACGCGAAGGAAAAACTCCGCGGTGGTTAATAAATGCAGATGTAAAACATTCATTTATCTATACACCTGATGCCGGAAAAGCAGCTGCAATTCTTGGCAATTCACCGGATGCCTTCAATCAGATTTGGAATCTGCCGGTTGATACAAACCATTTGACAGGTCGTGAGTTTGTTGCTTTGGCAGCAGAAGCAGCAGGACGGAATAAAAAGGTAATGGTATTGCCAAAGTTTATGGTGAAAGCAGTTGGATTTTTTGTGCCCGCTATTAAAGAAAGCGTGGAAATGCTTTATCAGTATGACAGAGAATATATATTTGATTGTTCAAAGTTTAACCGAACTTTTAAGTTTGAAGCAGCACCTTATGCTGAAGGAATTAAAGCATCCGCGTGAAAGAAAACTAAAAAATTCGCGGGTTTCTTGTAATAACGCCTAATTATTCATAAATTGAAGTTTTAATCAAGTTTTTTGGAAAGTCCTTTTTTCGATGTATTATAAACAAAGAACGCGCACGTGCGGTGAACTCAGAGAAGAGCATATAGGTGAAAATGTTGTACTAAACGGGTGGGTTTCAACCCGCCGCGACCTTGGCGGGGTCATTTTTATTGAAGTACGCGACCGTTATGGTATTACCCAGGTGGTTTTTGAACCGCATTTTAATGAATCTGCTCATCACGAAGGTAAAGTCCTTCGCGGTGAGTACGTTGTTTCTATTGAAGGTATTGTCCGCAAGAGACCGGAAGGCACGGAAAACGTGAGCCTTACAACAGGTGCTATTGATGTGCTGGTTAATAAAGTTGTACTTTTGAATGCTGCAAAGACGACACCATTCGCGATTCAGGATGATATTGATGTCCACGAAGATTTACGTTTAAAATACCGCTATCTTGATTTGCGCCGTCCGCGAATGCAGCAATCTCTCATTATGCGTCACAGGATGTACCAGATTGCCCGCGATTATTTCGATGCCCATAACTTTATAGAAGTCGAAACACCCGTGCTGATGAAAAGTACGCCTGAAGGCGCACGCGATTTTCTTGTTCCAAGCAGGATGCACAAAGGTAAATTCTACGCGCTCCCGCAATCGCCGCAACAGTATAAGCAGCTTTTGATGGTTGCCGGTATAGACCGTTATTTCCAAATTGTCAAGTGTTTCCGCGATGAAGATTTACGCGCTGACCGCCAGCCTGAATTTACCCAGATTGACGTTGAGATGTCTTTTGTAGATCAGGAACAGATTTTTGAAATTGTTGAAGGATTGATGACACGCTTCTTTAAAGAAGTGTGGAATAAAGAAATCTCTACGCCGCTGCCGCGTTTAACATTTGATGAAGCAATGGAACGTTATGGTTCCGATAAACCGGACCTTCGCTTTGACCTTGAAATGACCACGCTTAATACCGTGTTCGCTAATTCCACGTTTAGAGTGTTTCGCGATTCAATCGATAAAGGCGGTATTATCAGCGGATTCGTGGTGCCGGGATGCGGCGATTATACCCGCAATCAGCTTGATGCACTTACAGACTTTGTAAAAAAACTTGGCGGGGGCGGACTGATTTGGATCCGGGTGAAAGAAGAAGGGCTTGAAGCTCCAACAATGAAATTCCTTACCCCCGAAGAGCAGGCAGATTTAACACTAAAGCTAAATGCCAAGCCGGGTGACTTACTTTTGATACTTACCGGCAGTAAACATAAAACACTTTCTCTTGCCGGTATGCTGCGTCTTGAAATGGCACGCCGCCTTGATTTAATAAAGAAAGATTCTGACCCGAAACTTCTTTGGGTTATTGATTTTCCACTATTCGAGTGGGATGAAGATACAAAACGATTTTACGCGATGCATCACCCGTTTACTTCACCGCGTCTTGAAGATGTTGAATTTATGGAAAGCGACCCGGGACACGTCAAAGCACGCGCGTACGATCTCGTGTTAAACGGAAGTGAAATTGCCGGCGGCAGTATAAGGATTCACGATTCCGAATTGCAGTCACTAATGTTTAAATCGCTCGGTATTTCCGATGAAGAAGCACAAGAAAAGTTCGGATTTTTGATGAACGCGTTCCAATACGGTGCGCCTCCACACGGCGGTATCGCGTTTGGATTTGACCGGCTTGCTATGATCTTTGCAGGCGAGAACTCTATCCGCGATGTGATTGCATTTCCCAAAACAGCCAGCGGTATGTCGTTAATGGATGAATGCCCGTCACCGGTTTCTGAAGAACAATTAAAAGAACTGCATATACGTTTACGCGGGTAGGCAAGGATTAAATGACCAAGGTGGTATGCGCTATAATAGTAACGAATAATAAAGTAATTTGCGTGCAGCGAAGCAGCAAAATGCAGCTGCCTCTCAAGTGGGAATTTCCGGGCGGGAAAATTGAATCCGGTGAAACCGATGAAGCTGCACTCATTCGTGAAATCGCGGAAGAATTGGAAATTAATATTCAGCCAATCCTAAGGCTTGAACAATCACTGTTTTCGTACCAACATACAAGTATCAATTTAATTCCGTTCGTGTGCAAAATAACGGGCGGAAAATTGCGATTGCAGGAACATAGCGACATACGGTATCTTGATTGCAGCGAGTTAATGCAGCTTGATTGGGCTGATGCAGATAAGCCAATTGTCCGCGAAGTTGTTGACCGTGCAAACGAAATTGTCGCGCTTCTTCACTCTAATTATTGATAGAAAGGTTTTGCAAGCGAGACCTCCCTGCAGTTCATACGTGAATTATTTATGAGAACAGTAGATGTGGGTTCAACATCTTTTTATTTACCCCGTTGGCTAGGACATTATATTTTGCCGATTTTTTTTTTTGAAATTGATTAAATTTGATGAACAAGCTTTCGTTTACTTTATTATTCCACATCTAAAATAAAGATGTTATGAAAAAGTTTAACCCGAATAAACCATATAACGAACTGCCGAAACTTCCGCCCGATTTTAATTTTGACGATGTGGAGATTCTGAAAAAAGTAAACTCGGCAAACATAGCTCTTTCTAAACTCAGTGGTATTGCCCACTCCATACCCAATCGTAAATTGCTTATTGAACCTTTATCGGTAAAAGAAGCAGTGGCAAGTTCCGGGATTGAAAACATTAATACCACCGTGGAGGAAGTGTTTCAGGCTTCGTTATTCGATGAAAGCAAACTGACCAAAGAGCAGAAAGAAACTCTTCATTATAAGGATGCTCTTCTGACAGGGTTTGAATTAATCGAGCAAAAAGGATTCCTAAACACGAACAGCTTCATTGAGATACAATCCATACTTGAACCCGACAAAAGTGGAATCAGAAAAATTCCCGGTGTTAAAATTGCCAATATTTCAACCGGAGAAACTTTATACACGCCCCCCGAAGGCGAAGAACTTATTAGGGATTTGCTCAAAAATCTGGAAGATTACTATAATGATGTCAATGACCAAAATGTTGATGTGCTGATTAAGACCGCGGTTTGCCATTATCAATTTGAATCGATTCATCCTTTTCTTGACGGCAATGGAAGGGTTGGCAGGATACTTATGGTTTTGCAGCTTATCTTGGCGCAGCGGCTGCAGACACCCGTTCTTTTTCTCAGTGGTTATATCAATAAAAACCGCGCGGAGTACTACCGTTTATTGAGGGAAGTAACCTCTCGCGATAACTGGAAGATTTGGATTATGTATATATTAACCGCTATTGAGGAACAGTCGAATGAAACAACCTCGACAGTGATAAAGATGAACGATTTAACGCAAAAATATCGAGCTGAGATTAAATTGAAGCTGCCCAAAATTTATTCGGCTGATCTTGTGGAATTTTTATTCAGTTATCCGTTCTATACACAAAAAAAAATCAGCAAGTCTATGAATCTCAATCGCAACACTTCTTTGAAATACTTAAACGCTTTGCTTGAAGCGGGTTTTGTCGAGTCTTTCAAATCGCAAAAAGAGAACATCTATTATTCCCCGATTTTCGTGAGTCTGTTAAAATGACGGCGTGCCAGAGAACTGGAATAGTCATCTTATATGCGCCTAAATTTAGCGATATTTTAGGATGGTTGACGAGGTCGTGCCTATTTATTAGGCTTGTTCTTTAATCTGCTTAGGAAATAACCATATCACTTTCTCACGCAAAGGGTTATATGTTGGAAGATGTAAAGGTTATTTCTTGAGGAGTTCTTAATCCTTCATTTTGATTGTATTCACAACTAATAAATCTCTGACTTTCTCAAGCAATTGATGACTCTGGAACGGCTTCGCGAGATAATCATTGCAGCCGGCTTCCATTGCCTGCCGCTGATCTTCAGGGAACGCGTGACCGGTAACTGCTACAATTGGAATATTCGGATTCTCTTTACCTGATCTGATAACTTTTGTTAATTCCAAACCGTTCATACCGTATTTAAGAGAAATGTCCATAAGAATTACATCGAACGAGCGGGTTTTTAAAAGTTTTAGAGCATCCTCCGCGTTTAAAGCCATTTTCACGATGTATTCTTTTTTTAGAATCGACTCAATAAAAAACTGATTTTCCTCATCATCCTCAACTACAAGAATTGCCAGCCTTTCTTTAGCGGGCACTTTTGAAAGAGAAGGGCTTTGAACTTGTATTTTTTCGAGAGTGCCCTGATTATATTCTGCCTGTTGTGCCATCTGTTTATCAAAACAGATGGTAAATACAGTTCCTTCGCCTTTTTTACTTTTTACAACAATCGAAGCTCCATTTAGATCAAGAAGTTTTTTCGATATCGCGAGTCCTAAACCCAGCCCTTCATAAGGACGGCTATAACCTATCATTTCTTGAGAATATGATTCAAATAGTCTTGGAAGGTATTCTTCGGAAATGCCGATCCCCGTATCACTGACAGCTATACATTTATTGCTCTGCTCATCCTGATAAAGAGAAATATCGACTGCACCCTCATTGGTAAATTTTATGGCATTTTCAATCAAATATTCGAATGCTGTATTTAACGTGGCAGGATCAGCGAAAACAGTATCATTGTCAATGGAGGAATTATAGCATATTTTCAGAGATTTTGAGGCTGCCATTGGATTATACAATTTAAGCAGAGTTTGAATAATAGATGAAAGAGTAACATAGGTTTTTCTAACAGGAAATTCCCGAACCTGCAGACGAGAGAAATTAAGAACCTTATCCATAGTATTCATTAAACGTCTGGAAGATATCCCGATAGATGTAAATATCCGTTCTTCTTCTTTAGCCGCGTATTGCGAAAAGGAATCCTGTATAATACAGGTCATCCCGATAATTCCGTTTAGCGGGGTACGGATTTCGTGAGATATATTTGCAATAAACGCGTCTTTTAACTTGTTAGATAATTCAGTTTTTTCTTTCGATTGAATTAACTCGTCAAGTATTTGTTTCTTTTCGGTTATATCTTCGACAGTTCCGTCATAATAAAGAGTTTTGCCGTTAGAATCACGTATAACTTTAGCATTCTCTTTAACTATTATTGCTTTCCCATCGGCGCAAATCCATTTTGCTTCTATATCTTTAACCTCGCCATCCCTTTCGATTTGTTCAAGGAACTGCTTTCTTTGATATAGAGAATCGGAGTCTGTTTGTTCAAGGCTTACGGCTGAAATTTCCTCGAATGATGAAAAGCCCAGCATTTTAATTAATGCTTGATTTGACAATAATATTTTGCCGTCCGGAGTTGTCCTGTAAAGACCTATCGGCGCATCTTCATAGAGATTACGGAATCTTTCCTCACTTTCACGGAGTGCTTTGTTAGCCGCCTCTTTTTCTGCTTCCGCTATAAGTGCCCTTTGTCTTTTTTGTTTTCTGTTTAAGGCGAAATAAAGAATCGACATCAAAATTATCACCAAGATAAACAGCACGATCTGAGAAAGATTTCGCGAGTTTTTTTTAGCAATCTCAAGCGATTGAATTTTTATCTTATGGTCTCTTAATTCAACTTCTTGTTTTTTCTCGATATTGGCAATGGTAATACTGTTATCTTTAGAAAATACTGAATCTTTATTTTCCGAGTATTTCTTATAAAACAACAAAGCCTTATTTGCATCACCCATTTTCTCGTAAGCCCGTGAAAGAAGAAGAGAAGTTCCTGATATTTCCGATAAGTCGTGTATGTTATCCAATAGTGAAAGAGATGCAGTTAAATATTTCTCCGCGAAAAGAAGATTTTCCCGTTTATTATTTGAATAGTACCTGCAGTTATTCTTTACAATGGAACTATCGCCTGCTATTCTAAGATATACTTCACCGACAAGGCTCATATAAACAGAACGGTCGTAGGGGCTGTTTAACTCTTTACTGATTTTTATTGCATCAAAACATAATTCGAGAGATCCGCGATAATCTCTCTGTTTCATTTTATTCTCGGCAATGTTAATTAGAAGCTGGGCAATCAATGGCTTGTTATTATTTGCTTGTTGTATTTTTAACCCTTTATAATAATAATCGTTGGACTTTGAATAGTCTCCGAGGGTGCTGTATATATAGCCGAGATTATTATAATTCTTTGCCATTTCAGGCGGATTTTTTAATTCTGTATTGATTGTTACAGCTCTGTTACAGAAATCAATAGCTTTAGTATAGTCTTTGAGCATACGGTAAAAATTGCCCAAATTGTTTGATAAAAAAGCAACACCTTGTTTATCGCCAATCTCGGAATATTTAGATAATGATTTGTTAAAACATTCTAATGCTTTGGGATGATTCCCTCTAACGGCGTAATTTGTGCCCATATAATTATAGGAAAAAGCAACACCTAAGCCCCACTGTAGTTTTTCAGCGAGTTGTACTGCCTCCTGAGCAAAATAAATGCCGGAATCAGTATCAAATTTGAAGTATTGAAAAGACAATTGCCCCATCAATCTTACTTTACTTGTATCCTCGCTTGAACTCAATAATTTAGTTTTTAATGAGTCTATTAATTCAGTCCCTTGCTTTTGAGCAAATGAATGATTTGTCAAGAATATTAACAAAAAAACGAAAACTGATTTTTTCAAAATATTTTCCAATTATCCATTAATAATTACATTTTCGGCTGTACCATATCTGCCGGTTTTACCGCGTCATCAAACTGTTCCGAGGTCAGTAACCCTAATTCAATAGCGGTCTGCTTCAGTGTTTTGTTTTCCTTGTGTGCTTTCTTCGCGACTTTTGCCGCGTTATCATACCCTATAATCGGGTTTAGTGCTGTAACAAGCATAAGAGAATTTTCAAGATGTTTGTTGATGTTCACTTTGTTTGCTTCGATGCCGATAACACAATTGTCAGTGAAACTTTCCGAAGCATCTGCTATCAGGCGAATTGACTGCAGCACGTTATGAATAATCACGGGCTTAAATACATTTAATTCAAAGTTGCCCATCGCGCCGCCGAAGTTTACCGCGACATCATTGCCAAAGACCTGCGCGCAAACCATTGTCATTGCTTCAGATTGTGTAGGGTTCACCTTACCCGGCATAATGGAGCTGCCCGGTTCATTCTCCGGCAGCATTAATTCACCTATTCCGCAGCGGGGCCCCGAGCCAAGCCACCGGACATCATTGGCAATTTTCATCAATGACGCGGCAAGTGTTTTCATTACGCCGTGAAACTCCACCAATGCATCGTGCGTGCCGAGAGCCTCAAATTTATTAGGCGCGGTAACAAATTTCTTTACAGTAAGTTCTGCAATTTTTGCTGCTGACTGCACCGCGAAATCCGGATGCGTATTCAGCCCGGTGCCTACTGCAGTTCCGCCAAGTGCCAATTCATATAGATGCGGCAGCGCGTTTTCAATTCGCGCGAGTCCGTTTGTTAATTGCTGCACGTAGCCGGAAAACTCCTGTCCCAACGTGAGCGGGACAGCATCCATCAAATGTGTTCTTCCGATTTTAATAATATCTTTGAATGCTTCTGATTTTTCTGCAAGTGCATCGCGGAGTTTCGTAATCATCGGAATTAACCGGCGGTGAATTTCTTCAACAGTGGCAATGTGCATAGCAGCGGGGAATGTATCGTTAGAGGATTGCGCTTTATTTACATCATCATTGGGATGAATAGGTTTTTTGCTCCCGATAACGCCGCCGCTTATTTCAATTGCGCGATTGGAAATAACCTCATTCACGTTCATATTTGTCTGAGTGCCGCTGCCGGTCTGCCAAATTACCAGCGGGAAATGCCCTGCCAATTTGCCTTCAATAATTTCATCACAGGCTTTTACTATTAGTCCTGTTTTCTCCGCGGACAGAATGCCAAGTTCCTGATTAGTTAGGGCAGCCGCTTTTTTCAAAATGCCGAAAGCTCTAATTAATTCAGCAGGCATAAATTCGCCGCCAATCTTGAAGTTCATAACCGAGCGTGCAGTTTGCGCGCCGTAATATTTATCAGCAGGGACTTTAATCTCGCCCATCGTATCAGTTTCAACGCGGTATTCCATAACGTATTCCTTTAACAAATTTGAAAAATATAGTTGTGTAAATTATAGTATAAACAGCAAAGAGAGGAAGAAATTTTAGTCCTCGCTTGCATCAGATATTTCCGAGTAATCAAAGCAGTTCTCAAGCAGTTTGTCTGAAATTTGTTTTTTGGTTGATGCGCCAAGTTTACGAATAGCATCTGCTCTTCCGACAAGATTACCTCTGCCGGTCGAAAGTTTACTCATTGCACTGTCATAACTCTTCTTCGAGTCATCAATCGTCTTTCCCACTTTCTCCAAATCCTCGGCGAAGCCTACAAACTTGTCATAAAGATCGCCGCAGCTTTTTGCTAGTTTCTCCGCATTGTCACTCTGCTGTTTGCGCTTCCATAAGTCAACAATTATGCGCAATGCCGCGATTAAGTTAGTTGGGCTGATAAGCAGGACATTTTTTTTATAGGCATATTCCCATAATGTTCGGTCATAAGTCATTGCCGCGATATATACCGGCTCAATCGGGACAAACAGCATCACGAAATCCAATGACTTTACAAAACTATGATAACTTTTCCCGCTCAAACCATCAATATGATTTCGTAAAGAAATATTCAATGCTTTCAATGCTGCTGCGCGTTCTTCGTCAGAGTTCGCGGCAGTATAATAATCATAAGCAATTAAAGACACTTTAGAATCAATAACCACCTGCCTATCATCGGGATAAGTAACAATCACATCAGGGCGCAGGCTATTATTGTTATCACCCTTCAGATTTTCCTGTACAGTGTAATGTATTCCCTTCTCCAAACCCGATTGCTGCAAAATGCTTTCAAGCAGCATTTCGCCCCAGTTGCCCTGTGTTTTCACGTTGCCTTTCAAGGCATTGGTAAGATTGCGTGCTTCCGCGCTCATTTGAGTATTTAAATCATATAAGGTCTTTACTTCACGGGCAAGCGAGAACCGCTCTTTCGATTCTTTATCATAAACATCAGCAACGGTTTTTTCAAATTCTTTTATTTTCTCGCCAAGCGGAGTCAGCAATTGATTCAAATTATCCTTATTCAGTTCAGTAAAGCGTATGCTCTTATCTTCCAATATTTTCGCGGCAAGAACCTGAAACTGGTCGGTAAATTTCTTTCCTATATTTTCAAGTTCGACTTTTTGTGTTGATAATTTTTCGGTAAGTGAATCATTGACAGCAATATATTTTTGATTACTTTGTTTTGCTTCTGATAACTCCGCGGCAAGTTTTGTATGAGATGTCTTAATTTCAGCGAGTTCACCGGTTACTTGCTGAAGCTGCTGACGAGTAATAATAAGTTCTGATTCTTTGGCAGAGAGAGATTCGCGGAGTGTGCTTATTTGTGTTTGCAGAGCGTGGTTATCGGTTTTTAGCGCGGATAGTTCAGCACTAATCTCCGCTATTTTAGCCTGCAAGTTTATCGCGGTTGTTGATTCAGCAGAGAGCAGACTCATGGCAGAGTCTTTCTCCTTCCGCAGCAAGTTCATCTCGGTTTGCAGCACGGCAGCATTCCCGCTGACAATCCCTGCACGTTCTTCAAGCACCTTTTTCGTGCTACGCAATTCCTCGGATTCCGTCAGCAGAACTTGATACTCCGCCTGCGGCACGGTACCTTTCTTAGTTCCCGATTTAAGCGCGAGGAATACTATTACTGAAATTAGAAAAATTATTACTATAACTAACAACATAAGTTCGGTCATTACGAACATCCTTTTTCGGAAAAGCAAATAAGAAAAAATTGTTTATACAAAATTACAATACTTATACGAAGTTGCAAGTATAGAAAACGAGCACGTATCAAGGAGCAGTCCTCCCCCGAGTCATTCAATATTTTTTACTCCCCTTTTATATCCAATAAATAGTATTTTCCGTTAACCATCTTGATTATATTAATATTTGTATTTATTCGCCGGGTGTTAAACGAATACTTATTCTGCAGTCCGCGCAATTCTTCGTTTGCTATTTTATCAGACAGGGGCATTCCTTTTTTCAAGCCATTTATACCTGAAACTACAACGGCGGCGGAACCATAACCAAAACACACGTTCTTGTTGATTTCATAACCGGAAGCCTCAAAAAATTTCTTATTCAACGCTGCAAAGTTCGTGTCAGAATAATCTATATAATAATCAGAAGCAATAGTCAAAAGTGAACTCAAATCTGATGACGTTTCCAATCCGGGCGCGCTAATCCATTCCTGATTCCCATACAGGGACAAGGATGTCTGCATTCGCGTTAGCGCGCTAAATATTGGAGTAACGTATGTTTTTCCGGGTATAGGCAAAAAGATGCCATCGCGGTCACTTGCCTGCCCCGTTAAAGGCGATAACACTGTTAACATATCGGATTTTTCATTTTTATATTTCATTTCCACCACAGAACCGCCAAGTTTAACGAACTCTTTAATAAACCCTGATGCCGTGAACGAAGATATGGGGTCATCGTTATAAACCACGGCTATTTTGCGTTTTTGATCTGTTAAAAAGACATACCGCGCTAATAATTCTCCGCGTACCGAGAACGGAGGGTTAAGCTGAAAAAAGCTTTGTGAAAGAGTGGATAGTTCCTCATCATTTGCAGTTGGTGAAAGAACAGGGACTCTCAGCTGCCGCGCGTTGTTAATAAAAAACCGACATTCATCACTAAACAACGGACCAATTACCGCCCTTAGATTAGAACAAGCAGCCAATTCCAATATAATTTTTTTGATCTGATTTGTATCCCTTTTACTATCAAAAACCCGAAGTCCGATGGCAGCCGCATTTACGGAATTATATTCATCAACAGCAAGCTTTATCCCGTCTAAAACTTCCTGCGGCGCACTTGGGGTTTGAGACTGTGTAGTTGTGCTTAAAGGAAGAACTACGGCGATCATTCCCTTATTTGCAGTATTATCTGCATCATCAATTTCTTCATATAATTGCACTGCTAACTCGTGGTATGGGCTTGCCGGATATTTAGTAACAACAGAAAATATCTTTTCCCGCCCTGCCGCCTGTTCATTCTTTCTATTTTCCATCTTTCCCACTGCAAGAAGAATTACCTCTTGCCCCGGTTTATCGCGGTACGTATCGATTGTCTGTTTAAGTTCATCAGCCGAAAGCCGGTTCATAAAAGCGGATAAAGCATCAACCGTTTTTTTTCTTATGGAATCATTAGCTGCAATTTGACTTATTTGCATCAACACGGTAAATGATTCAAACTTCTTTTTTTGCAGCCACAATGCTTCAGATAAGGTGAACAATGTCTCAGTCAAATGGGGGTTTTCAGAGTAGGATTTCTTAACATCTTTAAGTATCGCTTCCGCTTTTGGATACTGGTATTTAGCCAGTGCTATTTTCGCGAGGAACAAATGCGATTCAATTTTATTTTTGCGCCAATCGGTATTTTTAACTAATGTATCAAACTGCCGATAGGCGGCATCGAATTTTTTGCTTTTATAGAGGTTTACAGCTTTTGAAAACAGCGAATCCTGTAAAGCATCCTGCGCGAAAGTGCCGCCCGCTAAAAACAAGAAAGATACAAGTATATAACAAAAAAAGTTATCTTTCATACACCACGTAGTCTGTATTTATCAAATGAAGCCCGTGTTTAGCCTTTTCGTGTTCGGGTTCAACTTGCAGAGCGAGTTCAAAGTGTTCTTTTGCAGCATTAATATTTTTATTTTTCAGCAAAGCCATCCCAAAATCAGAACAAAAATCAGCGTTCATCTCTCCGCCGACATTAAGGTATTCCTGAAAATATTTCAGTGATTTTTTTATTTCTCCGCAATGAAAGGCAATCTTGCCGCCCCATTCATACACTATAGGGTCAGTTGCATTTATCTTAATTGCTTTCTCGACAGCCTCAAGAGAAGTGTAATACATTCCCATATAAAAATATATTCTCGCGTAGAGAAAGAACAATTCATAATATCCGGCAAAGTATTCTTCCGCTTTCTTGACATACAATAACGCGAGTTCATATTCATCAAGATAGATATATGACTTAGCAAGATAAATATAAGCATTCAGCAGGAAATCATTCTCTCTATTTAAACGGATAAATAACAGGAAATATTGTTTCGCGAGTTCATATTTCCCGAGTTTATAATTGGAATAGCCGACATAAAAAGCTATTAAAGGGTCTTCTTCAGGGGAAAAGGCGGACAAATAATCGATGGTATTTTCCCAGGAGTTTTGTCTAAAGAAATAATGACCCGCGAATAATCGTAACCTGTGGTTATCTGTTTTGCTCTCGAGATGTTCACTGAGAAGTTCTATACCCAGTTCAGGCTTTTCCATTTTTTCATATAAATTTGCCAGCGCGGCAACAGCAAAATCCTCCTCCGGAAAATCTTCCATTAGCTGCCTGTATATCTGCAGCGCGTGAAGATGGCGGCCCTCTTTCTCAAATCTGCTCCCCCGATCATAACGGTGTATAAATTCCGGATTTGTCGGTAATTCTTTTAATGTCATTAAAGTGATAATTCTTTCTTTTCAGCTTTTTTATTTATAAACTGTATATATGACTTAGTCCCCAATCAACGCGCCATAGCCCGTGCTGTCAAGAAGGTTATCAAGCTCAGCAGGATTGGTAATCTCAACTTTTATCATCCATCCGGCACCGTAAGGGTCTCTATTAACTCTGTCAGGCATTCCGTTTAATTCAGTATTGATTTCTAATACTTTACCGCTGCACGGGGCATAGAGCTCGCTCACGGTTTTCACTGCTTCAATCACGCCAAATTTTTCGCCGGCAACCAATTCTTTCAGGTTGGCATCAATGTCAACAAAAACGACATCTCCAAGTTCGCCTTGTGCATAATTTGTTATACCGATAGTCGCGGTCTCGCCTTCTATCAGCATCCATTCGTGTTCTTTTGTATATTTTAGGTTTTCGGGAATAGCCATTTTTGCTCCGTTAATAAATTTAATTTAAAGAATATTTTTATCTATAAAAGATGTGTCATAATCATTATTCAAAAAGTTTTGATTATTTAAAACTTTCAAGTGAAATGGAATTGTAGTTTTAATATTTTCCACGTGAAATTCTTCAAGTGCCCGTCTCGCGCGATTAATAGCGAATTCTCTGTTCTTACCCCACACTATAAGTTTTGCAATCAGGGAATCATAATATGGCGGGATAGAATATGACTGATAAATGTGTGAATCCACGCGCACGCCAAATCCGCCGGGGAAATGCAATGATTCAATCCTGCCCGGTGAGGGTCTGAAATTATTGGCAGGGTCTTCCGCGTTAATACGAAATTCAATGGAGTGACCGTTTGGTTCTCCGGGAGGTGTATCAATATCTTCACCCATTGCTACCAGGATCTGCTGCCGAATCAAATCAACATCATAAATCATTTCGGTAACAGGATGCTCAACCTGAATTCTCGTGTTCATTTCCATAAAATAAAAGTTGCGATGCTTATCAACGAGGAACTCTATTGTTCCTGCTCCTTCATATTTGATTGATGCGGCACCCTTAATAGCTGCATCGCCCATCTTATTTCTCAATTCAACATTCACGATCGGGGATGGTGCCTCTTCAATTAGTTTTTGGTGACGACGCTGGACAGAACAATCACGCTCGCCATAATAATAAACCGTACCTTGCCTATTTCCCATTATCTGCACTTCAACGTGCCGCGGGTTCTCGATAAACTTTTCAATATAAACATCGCCGTTTGAAAAAGAAGCCTCAGCCTCTGAACGTGCCATAATATAAGCATTTTCAAATTCGGCAGGAACAAAAACAACCCTCATACCCTTGCCGCCGCCGCCCGCTACAGCCTTGATGATAACAGGGTAGCCGATTTCCTCGGCAATAACTTTTCCTTCTTCTACTGTTGGCACAATGCCGTCACTGCCGGGAATAACAGGAACACCGCTCTTTTTCATTGTATCTTTGGCAACAGCTTTGTCGCCCATCAAACGAATCATTTCTGCCGATGGACCAATAAACTTAATACCGGACTCAGCACATATTTCAGAAAAACTTGCATTCTCAGCCAAGAAACCATAGCCCGGGTGAATTGCATCAGCACCCGTGATTGTTGCCGCGGAAATTATGGAGACAATCTTCAGGTAACTTTCTCTGCTGTGCACGGGACCAATGCATACGGCTTCATCCGCGAACTTCACGTGCAGCGAATCGCGGTCTGCTTCCGAAAAAACAGCAACTGTTTTTATTCCCATTTCTTTGCAGGTACGAATTACGCGCAAAGCAATTTCGCCGCGGTTGGCTACGAGGATTTTTTTAAATACCATATAACCTTTCACCGTTTATGGTTCAACAACAAAGAGAGGCTGATTATATTCGACAGCTCTGCCGTTTTCCACTAAAATATTTGTTATCGTTCCTGATACATCAGATTCAATTTCATTCATTAGTTTCATTGCTTCAATAATGCACAAAGTCTGCCCGATAGTAACTTTATCACCAACCTTCACGAACGGGTCAGCATCAGGTCTCGATGAACGATAGAATGTTCCAACAATAGGCGATTTCACCTCGTGTTGGTTTGAGGCAGGAACGGTTGCTGCCGCTTCAGCAACGCGTGGTTGATCAGCCGTACTTCGCGGTGCAGGTGCAGCCTGCTGCATAGCCGGCATCATTGCAGTTTGATAAACGGGTGCCGGAGCTGTCTTCGTCACCTTGATTCTCAGTTCATTTTCCTGAACTTCAATCTCGGAAATATTACTATCCTCGACTAACTTAACCAACTTTTTTATATAATTAAAATCCATCGTTTTCCTCTCATCTCATTTGAAATTCAATATAGAAAGATAACAAAACATTGAAGAAATTCCGAAGAATTATGTTACAGGGTGTGTCATCAATCATCTTATTCTCACGCTACCCATTAAAGAATCCAAAATTATTATCCGATATTTATCGCGAATCGCGACTTCTCAAAAATTTCAAAATGTTACTTATAGTCTTTGATATATAGTCGGCAAATACGCATTTTTCTTGTATGGAAATAGAAGCAAAAATAGGTATTAGAATTAAATTTCTACGTTTAGAAAAGAATATGTCGCAAAAAGATTTGGCTTATTTGGCGGACCTTGACAGGAGCTATATTGCAAGCGTTGAAAAAGGGCAAAGGAATATTTCTATTGTCAACATTGAAAAAATCGCCTTTGCACTTAGTCTATCAATAAAGGAGTTTTTTAACGATGCAGAATTTAATGAATATTCAAAACGCGCTAATTAATATTAAAGATTTGATAGAAGAGGCTATCATAAAGACCGGAACAAATGAGTAGTTCCTTAGTAACTAATTATAATACAATTGATTATAGTTTTGTAGAGTGGCTGAGTAGTTACGTTCGAGCTATTTGCAAATAATCGATAAATAAATTAAGTTTACATTATGAACAACTTATGGATTAGTCTATTTGCAATTATGTTAAATAGTCTTGTTTTTTCAAATATTGATTATAATCAGTCATTAAGGACAGATTCTTTAGAATTTATCGACAAAGAGAGTGTCAATATCCCTGTTTCCGAATCTGTCCCGAATTTTAGCTGGTACTCTATGATTACTAATGTTCCCGGTGACTGGGTGAGTTTTGGTGGAAAATATGCCGATAAAAGCTATTTGCCAATCTACGCGTTTCTCACGGCTTCTACAGCCTATTTGATCGTGAAAGACCCTGAGACTTGGAATTATGCTAATAAACTGTATAATAAAGGAACTTTTAACAAGAGATTTTCAGATTTTTTCACCGAATTTGGAGATGGCAGATCGCAGTTTGCTTTCGCGTTATGCTTTGCTATCGGGGGATGGATTGGGAATGATTCAAGAGCATTGCGAACTGGCAGTCAAATAGTCGAGGGTGTGCTGGCTTGCGGCGGGTTTGTTCAAGTTTTAAAGCATATTACAGGAAGAGAAAGTCCTTTCATCTCCACCAAAGCAGGCGGTGTATGGAGATGGTTTCCAAATCAAATAGAATATCATAAACACGTTCCGGCTTATGATGCTTATCCTTCGGGCCATATAGCCACTTCTATGGCGGCTTTTATTATTATCGCGGAGAACTATCCCGAGTATAAATGGATTGAGCCAACAGGATGGGGTTTGGCAGCGTGCATAGGAGTTGGTATGGCAAATCAAGGCATCCATTGGTATAGTGATTATCCGCTTGGACTCGCGCTTGGGTATGGATTTGGAAAAGTGATTACTCGATGGAATACGCGTTCCGGCTCATCGCGAAGCACTAAGAAAATTTGTAATGTGAGCTTTTTCCCTTACATTTATGGTACATCAAATGGAATCACTTTGAATATGGCTTTTTAATGGTATATATCAGCAAAATAATATCATCTTATTCTTTTTGTTTAATAGAATTAAAATTTACGTTAAGTATATTATTATGTTTTTCTACGCTTACCCTCCAAGCGGAAAGAAAGTCTTGGCAATTTAATGAAGGTAGTGATAGTTTAAAAACATCGGATACGAATTACGAGGTCTATGATATTATTACAGATCTTCCGCGTAATTATTATAGTTTTTTTAGCGAAGGTTTCTCCGGCGAGCATCTGCAAACATTCATAGGGGTTGGGCTGCTTTCAGCGGTGCTTTACTGCACCGATTATCAAACTCACGGAGATGTAAAAAGTTTTTTCAATCACAGCCACTCATTTAATAGTTTTTGCAACTCCGCGGTGTACATTGGAGATGGAAAGTATCATTTATGCCTCGCGGGAGGTATGGCACTATTTGGACTGATAAGCGTGAATAAAAGAGAGGTTAAAACTGCCTTGGATATAACCGAATCCTTAATCGCGAGTGGACTAATGGTGCAAGGATTAAAGCGTGTATTTGGTCGCGAGAGTCCTCAACTAGCTTCCGTCAGGTCAGGTAAATGGAGGCCGTTCCCAAAATTAAAAGTGTATCAAAAAAATCAGCCAAAATATTATTCATTCCCATCGGGACACATAACTTCAATTTCTTCTACATTTGCAGTGTTGTTGAATAATTACCCTGAAATTGGTTGGATTAAGCCCCTGGGTTACGGGATGATTTGTGCAACAGGAGTTAGTCTTATGGCAAAAGATATGCATTGGTTAAGCGATTTTCCTCTTGGAATTTTCATAGGATATACATTTGGGAAAATAGTAAGTCAACCTGTGGTGCTTGCAAAGGGGATATCATCCGAAGATACAAAAGTAAATATCGCGCCATATTACAATCAAGGATACGGATTGACACTTAATTTAGAGTTTTGAATTATTCTTGTAAATAAGGAATTAAGACCAAGGGCTCGTTCACAAATAACATTAACAATTTCTCAACCAAGCTGTTATTTACAATGCTGCCGAATAGCATCATAAGCATTCGCGACTCCTAACTCTCCGGCTCTGCTCAAATCTATACAACCGCAGTTTTTATCATTTACTGCTAATTTGGCACAGCCTCGAATAAAATATGCTAAACCCATATTCGGATCAATATCGATAGCTTTGGTGCAGTCGGAAATAGCATCCCGATATTCTCCCAGCATATATTTAGCACTTCCGCGCTTGCAATAGGCTAATTGAAAATTAGGATCAAGTTGAATAGATTTAGTATAATCGGAAATGGCATTGACATAATCTTTTAATAGAGCTTTAGCCTCGCCTCGCCAGTAATATATTGCAGCATTATTGGGATTGAATTCAATAGCCGTATTGTAGTCAGAGATAGCTGCCCTGTAGTGTGCTATTACAAATTTGGCATAACCTCGCCGGTAATATATTATGGTGTTATTTGGGTCAAGTTTTATTGCTTCATTAAAATCCAAGATAGCACCGCGGTAGTCTTTACTGTCATATTTAGCATACCCGCGGCTGTAATATATTGCTGCATTTGCAGGATCGAATTCGATTGCTTTGGTAAAGTCCAAAATAGCACCCGGGAAGTCTGATAATCCTTTTTTAGCAATACCGCGATCATAATATGCAGTGCCATTACAAGGATCGAGCTTTATCACTTCATCAAAATCAGCGATAGCACCGCGGTAGTCTTCTACTGCATTTCTTGCAATGCCGCGTCCGTAATATATTGTTGCATTTTGGGGATTGAATTCAATAGCTTTGGTGTAATCGGAAATAGCACCGCGGTAGTCTTCTAATGCCTTTTTGGCAGTACCGCGCACGTAATGCGCTGTCAAATGATTGGGATCGAGTTTTATTGCTTCGTCAAGGTCAGCAATCGCTCCTATATGATCTAATAATGCAAATTTAGCATCACCGCGCCTATAATAGGCTAACTGGCAAAGAGGGTCTAATTCAATAGCGGCGGTGTAATCCGCTATCGCGTTCACATAGTCTTCTAAAACATATTTAGCATAACCGCGTTCACAATGAGCCGTCACATTATTTGGGTCTATTTTTATGGATTTGTTAAAGTCAGAGATAGCACCGCGGTAGTCTCCTAACGCGAATTTCGCATAACCGCGCGCGAAAAAAATTGTTGTATTATCGGGCTCAAATTCGATGGCTTTGGTGTAATCGGGGATTGCATTCACATAATCTTTTAAAGCAGATTTAGCATAACCGCGTGAATAAAATACAACCACATTTCGCGGGTCTAATTTCAAGGCTTCATTATAGTCAGAGATAGCACCACGGTAATCTGATAGTGCAAATTTAGCTTCACCCCGCTTGTAATATATTGATCCGCTATCGGGCTTTAATTCAATAGCCGCCGTGTAGTCTAAGATCGCGTTTTCATAATCTTCTAAAATAGATCTTGCATAACCGCGTTTGAAATATATTGCTGCATTATCGGGGTCTAATTCGATAGCTGAGGTATAATCGGAGACAGCATTGATATAATCTCCTAAAACAGATATAGCCTCACCGCGCCCGTGATATATTGTTGCATTATTTGGGTCTAATTCTATAGCTGCCGTGTAATCAGAGATAGCACCTTTGTAATCTGCTGTTGCAAATTTTACAAAACCGCGCGAGAAATATATTGTTGCATTGTTGGGGTTTAGCTGAATGGCTTGGTCAAAGTCAGAGATCGCATTCTTGTAGTCTGATAGTGTATATTTAGCTTTGCCGCGCGCGGTATATGCTGCTGCATTATTCGAATCAAATTTTATAGCTTTGTCGAAATCAGAGATCGCGCCTCGGTGGTCTGCCAATAAAATTTTCGCGTTACCGCGTTTAGCATATATAGCGGTATTATCGGGATCAAGTTTTATTGCTTTATCAAAATCGGAGATCGCGCCCGCGTGGTCTCCAAATGCCAGTCTAACACAGCCGCGTTCGGCATATATTGCTGCATTATATGGAGCTAATTCTATTGCTTCCGTGTAATCAGAGATAGAGCCTATGTAGTCGTGTAAATTTGACTTAGCCATACCGCGTGATGTATATACTTTTGGATCTTTTTGATTGATCTTAAGTGCATCACTATAGTAAGAGACCGCGCCCCTGTAGTCACCGGAATCATATTTATCATTCCCCATTTGAATAAACGATAAAAAATTACTCGATTGCATATTTTACGTGCCTTTTTTCCCGACAAAGACGGGATGCTGCTTATGAAAGAGCCAAAAAAAATAATCTTTAGATAAAATTAAAATATAGCAAAGAATTAAGAATTTCTAAGATAAATGTAACTACTTTAGTCTCCTGAAATCAAGAAAATATTCGTTACGGATTTATGTCCCAACGGGACTAAATTTGAATAACCGTGAGTGCTAACTCACGGGAGAATGATAAAAAGCATCTATGTCCCCGAAG
>CAIYTF010000072.1 GCA_903929035.1 uncultured Ignavibacteriales bacterium | reverse complement strand
GGGGAGCTGTTGTATGTTTACAGGTCAGGGGAGAAACCTGCAAACGAGGCACTTAAAATTAATAAGAGTTTCTAATATCTCCAAATTATTTTTTATTATTTTCAAAAATAAATCTAAAACCCATTTGGGAGTATCGCCGCGAGCATTCCATTTACTTATTGCAGATTGACTTTTTCAGGAAACACTGCTTATGCGATGAAACTTGCAAGTTGGGTCAACAAACAGCAGCCAAAATACAGGGCAATTTGTTGTACACCCCTAAAAAAACAATCAGTCGATATTTAAATTGTAAATGCTAAATTGCATCTTACAATTAACCATTTACAATAAAAAAATATGTTTGAACAAACTTTCAAGAACATTGATGACATTCTCCACAAAGATGCGGGCTGCGGCAGCGAACTCGACTATGTTGAGCAAACTTCCTGGGTGTTGTTTCTAAAGTACCTTGACGATCTGGAGAAAGACAGGCAAACAGCAGCCGAACTCTCCGGCAAGACTTACTCCAATATCATTGCTCCTGAATACCGGTGGACAACCTGGGCGGCACCGAAAGACAAAGAAGGCAAACTCGATTACCATAAAGCTCTGACAGGGGATGACCTTGCTGACTTCGTGAATATCAATTTATTTCCTTACCTCAAAAAATTCAAGACCTCCGCCGAAAGTGCCAATACCATCGAATATAAAATCGGTGAAATTTTCAGTGAACTGAAAAACAGGATACAAAGCGGCTATAATCTACGTGAGGTAATAAACCGCATTGATGAACTCCGTTTCAGAACGCATAAAGAAAAACACGAGATGAGCCATCTCTACGAGAGCAAGATTAAGAATATGGGCAACGCGGGCAGGAACGGCGGAGAATATTATACTCCCCGTCCGCTAATCAGAACGATAGTGAAAGTGGTTGCGCCCCAAATTGGAAATAAAATCTATGACGGCGCGGTCGGCAGCGCGGGCTTCCTCTGCGAGGCTTTCGAATTTCTTAATCATTCTAAGAAACTCACCACAACGGATGTGGAAACACTTCAGAAAAAAACATTCTACGGCAAAGAGAAAAAATCACTCGCGTATATCATCGGAATAATGAATATGATTTTCCACGGAGTTGAAGCCCCCAACATTGTGCATACCAACACGCTTGCCGAAAACCTCGCGGATATTCAGGAAAAAGACCGCTATGATGTAGTACTCGCGAACCCTCCGTTCGGCGGGAAAGAACGCGCCGAAGTGCAGCAGAAATTCCCGATAAAAACTGGCGAAACCGCGTCCCTCTTTTTGCAGCATTTTATCAAAATACTCAAAGCTGGCGGTAAAGCGGGTGTGGTTATTAAAAATACTTTTCTCAGCAATACAGATAATGCCTCCGTAAGCCTACGCAAACTCCTGCTCGAAAACTGCAATCTGCACACCGTGCTGGATTTACCCGGCGGAACTTTCACGGGTGCCGGAGTAAAAACTGTTGTACTCTTCTTTGAAAAAGGATACGCGACAAAAAAAATATGGTTCTATCAGCTCAACTTAGAAAGAAACCTCGGCAAGACAAATGCGCTTAACGAAAGCGACTTAGCCGAATTTTTAGAACTGCAAAAAACTAAAGCCGAAAGCGAAAACTCTTGGACACTCGATATATCCGCGATTGACCAAACCACATTCGACCTCAGTGCCAAAAACCCAAACAAGCAAGAAGAAACTGCACTTCGCGCACCGCGGGAAATTCTGGATGAAATGAAAGCACTTGATGATGAAAGCGCGGAGATACTTAGTTCTATTATGGAAATGATTTGAATGATGAATGTTAAGAAAAATTGTCTGAACTTTGATTTCGGTTCATACAATTTTCCCACTTGATTTCTCATAAAAAATATTGTATAATTCATTAACAAAAAAAAGAGATAGATATGCGGTTAGTTAACGATAAAATGTTTAAAGCGGTATTCGGGTCTGAATCCTCTAAAGAGATACTTGCAGCACTGCTTAACGCGATTCTGGATTACCCCGATGAAAGCAAAATAACGGAATTAACCTTGCTGAATCCCTTTAGCCAAGATAATTATGCCCTTGATAAG
>CAIYTF010000071.1 GCA_903929035.1 uncultured Ignavibacteriales bacterium | reverse complement strand
CATATATCTGCTTATAGGAGTTGGAGAAGAGAAAAGCAAATCCTTTAGGGCGGAATTGTCTTCTAACCATTTTGCTGTCAAATTCTCCGAAGCTGGGTAAACAGCCTTAGCGATAACGTGAGCCAAAGCGATGTTAATTTGCTTTTCGTCCCATCCTTGCCCTGCAAAAAACTCCGGTAGTTTTAATTGCTGCATAGCCTGCAGGCAGAGCCATTCGCCTCCTATCTCTTTGCCCTCTTTATGTATAAGCGTGTTTAGCTTCACGAGGTTATCATCATCATTCGTCCCCGTGTTAATATCATCGGCAGGCGGAGCTGCAGATTCACTATCTATCTTGTTCTTCTCGCGTAACAGGGCATAATATTTTTGGGCTGCCTGTTCAACGTGTTTAGGAATTGATTGAGAAAATAATTCAGATTGGCCTAAGAGCAGAGATTCAATCCTGTCGGCAAGTAATTTGCGCTGTTCGATAGAGGTTAGTTTTTCAAGCTTACCTAATGACAATAGTGTTTTATGGTGGACTTTAAGTCCTACCCTGTAGCTTTCGCAGAGGCGGTAATAGAGATATTTACGTTTGCCGTGCCTATCTTTTTTGACTATACTTTTTATAAACATATAATCAATATACAAACTAATATCCTTATATGCAAATGTGTTGGGGGAACACAGGCGCATTTCCACCTATTTTCCAAAAATAAACCCGCTTTTTACTCTAAAAACTAAACTTCTCTTCTGAAAATAAATTAATATTTATTTTTTACTCCGTTTTTTTTGCAAGTTGGGTTAATATTTTATGATTTGCGATTTGCTTATTTTCTAAAAATATTTTTGCTGCTGTTTATTATCCGATAAATTTGCAAGTTGGGTTAAAACAAATTTGTCGTACGTGCTTTTTTTGCATAGGACATAACAAGTAGGAGTGCAGGGGGAATGAATATCCGAGCATCAGCATATTGGCGCGAGCTTCAGCGAATGACCAAAACCTTCATCAATACTTACATTACAAGATTCAATTCGTGCTTTCAGGCAGGGCATACAGGCAGCTGCATCTTCGGTAATGCAGCGTTTATTATCATATATTTCGTATTTGGGTTTCACAGCTGCCGGTGTAAAAGAAGGCATAACAACATTAGCACCGCACAATATCCCCTTTTCTCTGCCTCTTGCATCTAATGTAGCAAGCGCGGTTGTCGCGGGAATGTGAGTATTCTTTAATGCTAACCGAGCCGCTGCCATAGTTTTTAATGTTAATAAAACATTAGCCTTTTCCCAATCTCCTAACGGTGTGCCTGCCGCGGGAATAAAAGGACTAAACGATGCCATATCAAGTTCATATTTTGTACATAGAATAATATCATCCGCTATATCCGCGAGTGTCTGCTCCGGAATACCGATAATATTTCCGCTGCCGATTTGATAGCCTAATTGCTGTAAATACCCGAGATGCTCTAACCGTTGCTCCAACTGCTGACCGCGGTGCAAAGCAGAATAAATTTTCGGATTTGCAGTTTCGTGCTTTAACAAATACCTGTCTGCACCGTTTTGCCGCCAGACATCATATTCAATAAACTCACGTTCGCCAAGGCTTAGCGTAATTGCTAAGCCAAAGGATATTTTTATCTCTTTGATAATTTTTGAAATCATTCCGGTATCATAATACGGGTCCTCGCCTGACTGCAAGACAACAGTTTTAACTCCCGCGTCATATATCGTCTGCACCGCGCCAATGATTTCCTCAAACGATAACCGATAGCGCGCTACCTCATCTTTGCTCTTCCTAATACCGCAATAGATACAGTCCTGTGAACAATAATTTGAAAATTCAACTATCCCGCGAAGATGTACTTTCTTACCGCAATATTGGTCACGGCACACGCGCGCGGCTTCAAATAAGATTGCAATATCTTCTTTATCTTCTATGGAAAGAAGATATTCAATATCGGATTTGACCGGAATTTGATTTTCGAGTATTCTATTTATCGCTTGTTCAGTTGTCATATTCATTAGAAATATATATCCCGTTCACCGCTGTCAAGCCGTTCAATCATTTTTTCTGTTTTGCTCTTCGCAGCTTCCGGCTGTTTCTCAAGTTCATTTTGAAGAAACTCCATCCCTAATTTTTTTGTTTCACCGGGCGCAAAATCCGTGAGGTATTCCTTGAATGTTGTAAGCGCGTTTGGCACGCAAATTTTGCCGATATTACCGCTCTTAGCCAGTTCCATAAAACGGTCACCCGTGCGATTAGAACGATAGCAGGCAGTGCAAAAACTTGGCAGATAGCCTAAACCGCAGACATCCTTAACAACCTCATCCAATGTTCTGTGGTCACCAAGCTGGAACTGCTCCAATTCAGGTTTCTTATCCGCGTCTTTTGATTCTAAATAACTCCCGGGGGAGGTTTTGCTGCCGGCACTAATCTGGGAAACGCCTACTTCAAACAAATCGCGTCTTACTTCAGGGTTCTCCCTTGTTGAAAGAATAATACCTGTATAAGGAACTGCCAATCTAATTACCGCGATTAATTTCTTGAATGATAAATCATCAACAGCAAAAGGGGGCTGAAGAGCGGCAGGTGCATTGAGTGCCGGTTCAAGTCGGGGAATCGAGATGGTATGCGGACCAACGCCGTAAGTCGCGTCCAAATAAAAAGTATGCTGCAGCATTGCCAATGTTTCAAAACGGTAATCAGTTAAACCAAACAGCGCACCTATTCCAACATCATCTATGCCTGCCTGCAACGCTCTGTCCATTGCAGTTACCCGCCACGAATAGTCTGCCTTTGGACCATTGACGTGCATTGATTTATACGTGTCAAAATGATAAGTTTCTTGAAATATTTGATACGTGCCGATTCCGAAACTGTTTAGCTCTTTAAATCCTTCAACCGATAGCGGGGCAACATTCACGTTTACCCTGCGGATGTTGTTCCCGTTTTCATTAACGCTATACACCCGCTCGATGGCTTCTCCAATAACCTTGACACTTGATTTTTTAGGGTGTTCACCGGCAACCAGCAGCAGTCTTTTATGACCTTGATGGACCAGAAATTTTACTTCCTCCTCGATTTCATCTAACGTTAGAGAACGCCTTTCCAAATCTTTATTGTCTGTCCTGAAAGCGCAGTAAAGGCAGTTATTCACGCAGGCATTGGTGAGATAGAGAGGAGCAAACAAAACTAACCTGTTCCCGTAAATTCGTTCCTTCACGGTTTTGGCAGCGTGAAAAAGCTCGTTATATAATTCGGGAGAGCTAATGTTTAATAGCGCGCCTGCTTCAGATAATGAGATTCCTTTTGCATTAAGGGCTTTTGCAATAATTTCGCGCTGCATAGATTCGTCTTTAAGACGGTTATCTTCAATTATAGAGTTTATATATTCTTCGTTGATAAAATTCATAACATAATTCTTTATTTTACTTCTATCGGTTAATAATCTTGAAAATAATACAATAGTATTCATATTCAAACCTATTAAGCCAATATCTGTGCCAAATAAATATGACAATCTATGTAATTATTCCCTATTTCTTGCAAATAATGAGAATGATTTTCTTACAATTGAGGTTTGTATATAATTAGGATAGCAGATAAAATTAAATTTTTGTAACTACTCAGTCTCCTGAAATCAAGAAAATATTCGTTACGGATATTATGTCCCAACGGGACTAAATTTGAATAACCGTGAGTGACAACTCACGGGAGAATGATAAAAAGCATCTATGTCCCCCGAAGGGGGCAAATTCACGCCGCATTAGTTCGCCCCCTTCGGGGACGTTATTTGTTTGGGCTTACTTTTCCGTGAGTTAGCACTCACGGTTATTCAAATTTAGTCCCGCTGGGACAAATTCAAGAACAGGCTGAGTAGTTACAAATTTTTCTTTACACTTTATGATAGAAATTTTTGGTCGGTGGCTAAAATAATTCCTAAAAATACTTCTTTAACATCAAACCCGAGTAACCACTCCGGCATAATCGGCTATGTTATGTTTTCATAATATGCTCCCAAGTGAATATTTTTTCTTGCATTTCACAATTTATTTTTGTTAATTGCCGTGGATTAAATTTAAAGCCTAATACCTAAGGTTTAAATATTACTAACCTCTACATTGGGTTAAAAGAGCAAATTTATTAAAAAAAAAATATCGCCTAAACAGAAAAAAGAAAGACCGGATCATTGATTGAGATTCTACTATCCTTGTTTAAAACGCATTCCACCCCGATGTGGATATGCAGTAAGAAGACATCGAAATTCTTGGATGTGAATGAAGCTGCAATTACTCAATACGGTTACTCGAGAGAAGAATTTTTGTCTATGCGTCTTTCTGACTTTATGTATCCGCGGGGAATCTCTAATTCCAATTTGAGCGTGTCCGATATTTCAGAAAAACATCGTCTCAAAGATGGCAGCCTCATTGATGTTAAATTAACATATCATAACTTTACATATCAAGAACAGCCCGCGGAATTATGGATGGCTGAAAATAGTGAAGTATCTGTTTACGCGAAAGGCAGTCAGCAAGATGCCTTTCAACTGTTATCTGTAATAGTTGAATCAATGCGGAACGGGGTTATATTTGAAGATGAAAAACAAGAAGTAATGTTCACTAATACTTCATTCTGCAGGCTGTTTGGAATTTCCAATCCGGAAATGATAATCGGGATTAATTGCGCGGAAGCTATACAAACCTATAAAGAATTGTTTCGCGACCCTGAAGAATTTGTCCGTACTACTCAACAACGAATCAAAGAAAAGCAAGCAGTTTTTGCAGAGGTTTTACAATTAAAAGATAACCGCGTTTTTGAACGCGATTTTATCCCTGTTATGATTAATAACAAAAAAAGCGGTTATTATTGGCTTTACCGCGACATTACCAAGCGCAAACTCATTGATGAATCTCTTCAGGAAAGCAGGGAAAAGTATCGCGCGTTAAGTGAAGCAACATTTGAATCTATCTTCATCTCCGAAAAAGGTATTTGTATTGAACAAAACCAAACAGCAGAACGTATGTTTGGATATTCAACTTCTGAAGCTTTGGGCAGATACGGCACCGATTGGATAGTGCCTGAAGATCGCGAGTTAGTAATGAAAAATATGCTGTCGGGAAACGAAGTGCCTTATGAAGTAACTGCATTGCGAAAAGATGGTTCCACTTTTCCAGCCGCAATTCGGGGGAAAATGATGTTCTATAAGGGGAAAAATGTACGGGTTACCTCTATGTCAAACATCTCTGACCAAAAAAAAGCGGAGATGACCCTGCAAAAACTATCCACGGCGATTGAACAAAGCACTAACAGTGTTGTGATAACCGATAAATCAGGCATTATTGAATATGTAAATAGGGCATTTGAATTAACTACCGGTTATTCTAAAGAAGAAGCAGTTGGTAAATCACCTGCAATTATGAAGTCGGGTAAACACGATAAAAGTTTTTACGAGAAGATGTGGAATACCATTCTCTCTGGTGGAATTTTCACTGCTAATTTGATTAACAAGAAAAAGAACGGTGAATTATATGAAGTTGAACAAACCATTGCCCCTTTAATAGATATTCAGGGAAACATAACTCATTTTGTGGCAAATGAAAAAGATATTTCTGAACGAAGATACGTGGAAAGAAATCTTCAACAACAATTTCAATTTGCTAACGCGCTAAATAAAATCGCGGAAGTTATTATAGGTACGGAGGATCGAAATACAATCTTGGATAAAACTGCAAATATTCTTGGAGCTGCACTTTCTGTTGACAGGTGTATGGTTTATAATGTTTCGTTTTCCAAGAATACTTTATCCGCGTTTACTGAATGGCTGAATAATAAAATTGATCCGACAATAGGAGTATTTCCAATAGATACTTTCAGGAGCGGTATTGAACAAATGTTGGAAACACGGCACTTTGAAGTCAGTCATTATGATATGATTAGCCCGCTCTTACTGGCAGATGGTTCTCACAAGCTAATACACGAACAAATGCATATTAAAAGCGGACTTTGGTATCCTTTTGCTTTTTATGAAGACGGTTATTATTTAATAGTACTAAATCAGACACGCGGCAAAAGGGAGTGGACAAATGAAGAAACCGATTTTTTGGACTCCGTTAGCAAACAATTAAGCATCGCGTTTGAAAAAATCAATACTCTTGAAAAAAATGAATTAACGGAAGAAAAGATTGTTAAAGAGCAGAGCATTCTTCGTGCTGTATTGGATAACGCGCCATTTGGAGTTTGGATGCTAAATATAGACGGCAGTTTGCATTTCGTGAATAATGCATTCTGTGATGCTTTGGGCATTCCCGAATCGCGTTTTCTTTCAGTTGCCCATTACACGGAATTGTTCGATGAAGCAGAGGCGAAAGAATGTATGAGATCGGATGCGGAAGCACTTCGGTTAAACAAGCCCCATTTCTCATATCCCTCATTTAAGTTTGTTGATGGGAAATACCACGATTTGGAAGTAATAAAAACAAAACTGATTGATGATAATAGAGAACCGATTGGAATCATTGGCATTTCAATGGATATTACCGAACGAAAACAAGCTGAAAAAGAAAAGGAAAATAACAGGATTATTCAGGAGACAATAAACAAAATTCTTAGGGTTCCTAATGAAACAGTTCATTTTGATGAAAGACTTCAGCGTACTTTAGAATTGCTAATAAATGCACCGTTCCTGGATATTGAAAAAAAAGGAGGTATTTTTCTTTATAACGAAACTAATAACAAGCTGATTCTGAAAACTTCCTGTAATTTATCAATAGAAGTACAATTGCTATGTGCTGAAGTTATCCCGGGACGATGCCATTGCGGAAAAGCTTTATCTACGCGGCAGGTACAATACTCCAGCTGTATAGATGAGAATCACGAAATTGTTTGTCCGGGTATGCAGCCTCACGGGCATTATAATATTCCGATTATTAGCGCGGATAAAGTATTGGGAGTGATTGTAGTTTATCTCACCGATGGACATATAAGAAATGAAGCTGAAATAAATTTTCTTATTTCAATCGCAGACATTGTTTCCGGTTTGGTACAAAGAAATCAATATTTGGAAGAATTGGTGAAAGCCAAAGAATTGGCAGAAAAATCCAACCAGCTGAAAGACGCGTTTATCGCGAATATGTCTCACGAAATCAGAACGCCATTAAACGGTATTTTGGGTATGACAAGTATAATTCGTGAAGAATTCGCTCCTTATATTACAGAAACCGAAGAAAAGTTTTTTAAGTCAATCGATATTTCAAATAAACGTATTACACGCACCATTGATATGATTTTAAACTTCTCCCGTTTACAAATTGGCGAATTCCCTATCTCTCCTAAAGTAATTAACATCACATCGGTTATCAGTAATTTAGTTTCTGAGTTTAACGCGCTGGCGACCCAAAAATCAATCGAGATTATTTTTGCAAATCAATTGGGTGATATAGCCGCGCTGTCAGATGCATTCTGTTTTGAACAGTCAATCGCTGATATTATTGATAACGCTATAAAGTTCACGCATAAAGGAAGCATCAGGCTGCTATTATCAAAAAATGAAAGGGGAGAGATAAACCTTGATGTCCAAGATACAGGAATAGGAATATCGGAAGAATATTTAACCCGTATATTTGAACCGTATTCCCAGGAACATATTGGCTTTGGCAGGTCTTATGAAGGAGTCGGACTTGGTCTTTCGCTTGTAAAAAAATTCCTTAACGCGAATGCTATGGATATTTCCGTAGTTAGTAAAAAAGGGAATGGTTCCACGTTTACAATTCATTTTAATAAATCGATTGTTGATGGGGAATACGAAAAGGAAATACAGCCAAATATCTTCGATGACCAAAATAAAGCGAAAGCTAAAATTGCGGGGAATAAACCATTTATTCTTATTGTTGAAGACGATTTGATTAATCAATCTCTGATGGAATTAATACTGGAAAAGGATTTTGAGCTGACAATTGTTACCTCTGCAGCTTCTGCATTAGAATGCCTTGATTCTCAAAAGTATGATATCATATTAATGGATATTTCAATTCAAGGCGGAACTAATGGCTTGGAGTTAACCAAAATGCTAAAAGCTTCTGTTGCTTTCTCTAAAATACCTATTCTCGCGGTAACGGCTCACGCGTTTAAAGAAGACAGTGAAAAAATACTTGCAGCCGGCTGCGATGATTATGTGCCAAAACCATTTAATAGATTTGTTTTGCTTGAGAAAATTAGAAAGTTATTGAAGTAAGCTATAAGTTCATCGGCTAATTTTGTAAACCCGACAAAAAAAAGCTGTCCGCCAAATTAAGCAGACAGCTTCTAAAATAATAATGTTTATTGTCCGGTATTTATTCTGCTACGATAGAATCAACAGGGCAGACTTCAGTGCAGCTTTTGCAGTCATCACAAAGTTCTCCAACCACGTACGGGTGGTCTTCAGAGAGCGGTGCGAACGTTGAGCCGTTCAATTCGTGTTCTGAACCGGCATTATAGATAGCACTGCTTGGACATTCATCGATACAAGCCGAGCAGCTAATGCAATCATCTGTTATTTTCATTTAATATCCTTTGTATTCAAGTTTTTAATAATTTCACTATTCACTTACAATTTCAGTGCCAATTATTAAAATACTACACAAAATGCACTAAAATCAACAAGATTTAGGCGGCTGTATATATGAATGTTTATGTAATTATTACGGTAATATATTTATTTACAGTTAGTTAACATAACTCAACGAAATTATGTGCAGCAGCTTCGAAAATAATAAAGAATTCATAAATGAAGACGGGGTGCATAAACTCGATTCTCATAGATAAAAAACAGGACTTATAAAAATAGAAATGATTGCGCGTTAACAATTGTTGCGGGCATTAATATTAATAACTGTTAATGAATATATTTTTCCGAATATGACAAATTCCCCAGAGAAAGAACATCCTTAAAAATATGATTTCGAGTGATAAATTGGTTCAATTGCCCATTCATCTTCAACTGTTCCAATACAATGAGAACATTTTTCTATCGCTAAAACCAACTTTTCTTCCTTATCGGATGCATACACCATATTGATGACCGTGGCACAGGCGGCACACTGTATAATATGATGACTTAGCAGCTTTTGACTGCATTTAGGGCAAAGATAGCCCAAATCTCCCCCGTTTTCCGCGGGGTTAACTAAAAAAATAGAACTGCAACGCGCATTATTGCACTTTGTGAAGTGTCGCGTACCGGAATGAGAATTAATGATGGCAATCTCCTTTTATTATGATGCAAACTTAAAATAATACAAGACAATTTCCAATAAAAAAAGAAAAATTATTACCGTGTGTGCTACTGAAATATTTTACGTATTGGTACTACTATCGCTGATAATGTTCTCGCCTATGGGATCGGTGCTTTTAATGAGGAGGCGTTTCTAAAATATGAAAATTCTCCCGACAATATTCTTACAGGCGGCTTCTCTGCAGGAGAGACAGGGTTTCACCCAACTCAAAAGCCTATTAAATTGATGCAAGCCCTGATTGAACTTACAACTCTAAAAGGTCAAATTGTGTTGGACCCATTCTGCGGAAGCGGATCGACACTCGTTGCAGCACAATTGTTAGAGAGACAATTTATCGGATTTGAAGCAAATGAAGAATATGCTTCAATCGCGGAGGGAAGGCTGAAAAATGAAAAATGGCTGCAGCCGAGTTTACTATAAGCAACAAAAATAAGGTGTTCAACACAGCTACGATAATCGTGCAACATCCCTCTTTTTTCAACTTACTAAAGTCAAACAAAACAGTGAATAGAAAATGAATTTGGTATTAGTCCAAACACTTACGTTTATTCCATCAATAGATAATTTTCCTTATTAATTCAGGAACATCCGGTTTTGAACTGCCAAAAACCAGCGCGCTTAGGATCCTCTTTTTAGCCCGCTCTATTTTTTCTTCAGAGTCCGCGAAAAGCTCTGCAATTATATTACCATTATGTATTTTCATTCCTAACTTTGGGTAGAATATAATACCGGCTTTCGGATCGATAATATCATCTTTAGTAAATCGTCCTGCTCCAAGTTCAATCCCTGCCATTCCAATTTGATATGTATCGATTGCTGAAAGATAGCCGTTGTTTTCACTGAGTAATGTACAGTTAAACTTACTCTTTGGGTATTTCCCGGGATTTCGCAAATAACTAATGTCGCCGCCCTGCGCGGATACAATCTCTTCAAATTTTCTATACGCGGAACCATTATCAATAAAAGATCGCGCGAGTTTTTTCCCTTCCTCAATTGAGGCTGATTTTCCTGCAAGAAATAACATACCGCCTGCTAAAGACAGCGAAACTTCGGACAAATCAAAATCACCGCGCTCATTGCCTTTTAGAATATTAATTACTTCAACAACCTCAAGCCAATTACCTATATAATGGCCTAACGGCTGACTCATATCAGTAATAAATGCAATTACTTTTTTATCAAATGCCTTTGCAGTATTGATGAGTGATTCTGCCAAGGCAATTGCATCGTGATACTCTTTCATAAAAGCACCACTACCCGTTTTAATGTCAAGGACAAGCCCGTCAATGCCTTCGGCAAGTTTCTTACTCATAATACTCGCTGTAATTAACGGAATCGACTCAACGGTTGCCGTTACATCTCTCATAGCATAGAGTAGTTTATCCGCCGGAGCAATTTCCAATGTTTGTCCAACAAGCACTGCCCCAACTTCTTTTATAATTCTCTTGTAATCTTCAAGCGAAAGGCTTGTTTTAAATCCGGGAATAGCATCTAACTTATCAAGTGTTCCACCGGTATGCCCTAAGCCTCTACCCGATATCATTGGCACATTCACTCCTGCCGCTGCTACGATAGGTGCTATTATAAGTGAAGTTTTATCCCCGACACCGCCGGTAGAATGTTTATCGATTTTCATTCCCTGAATTTCCGATAAATCAATCACTAATCCGCTATACAACATTGCCTCTGTTAATGCCGCTGTTTCCTGGACATTCAAATCATTTAGAAAAGCAGCCATAAGAAAAGCCGCGATTTGATAGTCAGGTATTTCATTTGCTGTATATTGCTCAACAATAAACTTTATTTCTTCACGTGTAAGAGTTTCTTTATCGCGTTTTTTCCGTATGATTTCTACAGCGTTCATACAGTTCCAATCTGAAAAATAAAAAGGAAACTTAATGCAGGCAAAAATAGCAGGGCATTTAAAACAAAAAAAGGCAGAAAAATTATTTTTCTGCCCGCGATCAAACTCATATTCCTATGCTTTTGGGGGAAGAATCGCATCTTTAACTTGCTTCGCGATACGGAATTTAAGAACTTTCTTCTTCGGAATTACAATTGATTCACCGGTGCTAGGATTTCTGCCAATTCTTTTCTTGCGCTCTACGACAAGAAGTTTTCCAAGTCCAGGGAATATAAAGCTATTCTTTTTTGCTTCCTTGTGAGCAAGAGATAGTAATTCATCCCAAAATTGTCCTGCAAATTTTTTCGTGCAATCGAGTTTGGTTGCCAGGTGAGCTATAATTGCTGATTTTGTCATTGATTTTGATGCCATAGAACATTCCTATATTATGTTATTGTGAAAAGAAAAATAAATAATAATTTACTTAATATCAATATTAACACTGATATTACTTGCTAAGGTGCTTTTATATTTTTAGAGCCACAGTATTTAGAACAGAAAATATGCCTTTTTTGAATTCTGACATTTTAAAAGCAATTCAAATTTAATCAAATTGCAATTAATTTAATGTGCAATATAGTAGATTTATTTATCAAGAGAACTTATTACTCTGCTAACTACATAAAGAGCAAACCAAATAACAGCAGCATATATGGCGATATTCTTAACCGTATTCTTCGTTACAATAATGGTGGATAAAGGTCCTCGCCAGTTACATTTTCTGCACCGATATACTTTGTATATACCTGTGAACTTTAAAATATTTTCAAACAAATTTTTCGCGCGTGAGCGACGCAGGGTGTTTACATCTCTGCACGATGGACACCTTTTATATGAAGGGTCTAATCGAAGAAGAACTTTTTTTGATTGTGCTATTGCCATTATTTAGTGCCTTTAAGTAGCTTATTATAAACTGATTCATTTTCAAGTACATCAACCGCGATATTTAATTGATGATCGGATTTCATTGTTTCCTTGATTCTGCCCGAGGAACCTCTAAGCCGTGAAGCAATTTCAACCTGTACTTCGCTTAGTATTTCTACGCGTGATTTATTAAAGTCTGAGTTCGCGATTATTCTTGCTTGTTCTTGCAAGTCCAACAAATTTGATGAAAGTTTTATATACTGTTTTTGTTTTGATGCTAATTTAGTTATATCTTCTAATTTTTTTTCAACATCAGAAACAAATGTATATTTCTCCTGTTTCAAATATTTCATCAACAATTCGAATAATTCAGTACCCGAATATTTTTCAAGCTTCTCTTTTGGAGCATCTGTTTGCAGCCGGTTAACAAACTTAAAAAATAGTCCTTTTGCAAGCATATCTCTAATAAGAGCCGGATCCTCATTGGTATCAACAATACTGTCCGGCAAAATGCCGCCGGAACTGAATACCGTACGATTTCTATCCGTTTGAAACGGGATTGTGTTGAGTGAATCAACTTCGGTGAACACTTTATTATCTTTAGAGTAATTTATTTTTTGAATACACCTGCCGCTTGGTGTAAAATATTTAGCTGTTGTAACTTTCAATGAAGTATTGTAGGATAGCGGAATAATTGTTTGAACTAATCCTTTACCAAATGATTTTTGGCCAAGTATTACTCCGCGGTCGTGGTCCTGAATAGCACCGGCAACAATTTCAGATGCGGAAGCACTGCCTTCATTAACAAGTACAACAAGTTTGGAATCCTTTAATAATGGTTCTTGCGAACTGAAATACTGTTTCAAACTTGCCGAGTCACGCCCGCGAGTGGCAACTATCAACTGTCCTTTCGCCAAGAACTTATTTGCAACATCTGCCGCCACATCTAATAAGCCGCCGGGGTTATTCCGTAAATCTAAGATAATACCTTCAATATTTTTTTGGCGTTTCAAATCAAGAAGGACATTCTTTAATTCTTCACCTCCCGATCGACTAAAGGATGTTAATTTTATGTAAGCAATATTTCCTGTCTCCGGATAAAAACCGGAATAGATTATGTTCTTTAACTTAATTTCTTCCCGCGGTAATTCAAAACTCAAAGTATCAAGAACACCCGCTCGAAGCACGTGTAATTTAACGAAAGTACCGGGTTCTCCTTTAACAAGGGAACCTACATCATCAATATTTTTTGGTGATATTTTTATTCCGTTTACATCAGTTATAATGTCTCCGATTGACAGCCCCTGTTTTTGAGCAGAATACCCGTCCATAATTTCCATAATGGATACGTTATCGTCACGAATGCCGATAGTAACACCAATGCCGCCATATCTTCCATTCGTTATCAAGTCAATATCTTCTTGTTTCTTTTCATCAATAAAAACAGTATATGGATCAAGCGTATTTAACATACCCCTGATGCCTGCACGCAAAAACTCTTCGGGATTCACACCGTCAACATATCCAAAAGCTATTTCTTTATATACACGAGTGAATATGTCAATGTTTTTTGCTATCTCAAAAAAGTCGTCATCTTTTTTAAAGATAAATCCGGCAGTTAAAAAAACAATAACAATTATGGAAATAACAATTGTTCTAAATTTATTTATTTTCATTTTTAGCAATATAAGATTCAACCTTTGATAATATTTGCCGATGCAGCTCATTAATGCTTATTGCACCGTCTAATGTAACAATTCTTTTTTCGCGTTCTGCTATTTTTTTATAACCGGCACGGACGCGATTATAAAATTCTTCAGTTGAAGATTCAATTCTATCTAATTCAGCTGCATTTTCTTTTTGCCGTTTTATTGCCAGCTCAACCGGAATATCAAGAAAAAAAGTTATGTCCGGTATTGCCTTGCCCGCAGCAAAGGCATTTAGTGATTCTACAAAATTACAATTAATTCCTCTTCCATAACCTTGATAGGCTGTTGTTGAGTCATAGAATCTGTCAGAAATAACATAGAACCCTTTCTTAAGGCAAGGAATTATTTTTTCTTCAACCAATTGAGCTCTCGAAGCAGAAAATAAAAGCATCTCAGCCTTGCTAATCATTCCGGAATTTTTTTTATCAAGTAATATAGTACGGACTTGTTCAGAGATAACGGTACCTCCGGGTTCTCTAATAATAATTATTTCTTTACCTGCCTTAGAAAGGGCAGATTCTAATAAACTAATTTGTGTCGATTTTCCGCAAAAATCTATTCCTTCAAAGGAAATGAACATATTATATTTTCCTGATTACAACTCTAACTTTTGGAGGATCAATATATTTTTTTTCAACAAACAACGGCAAGATAACATTAGGCGCGATGACACCCAAAGAATCACTAATTATTTCCTTATAATCAACTATTGCCCTAAAATCTTTATTGGTCAGCCTGCTTAAAACATCTAACCCGCCCTGCACATTGACAGTAATTTTGTCAGGGAAAAATCTAATTTGCCTATCAGCAGGCAAATTAACAGCTTCTAAGGAAATATCAAAAAAATCTTTATCTAATATTTTTTGAACCTCAAGAGTCAAAAACACAAAATCATCCGATGCCCGAATTCCTAATTGCTTTTTAAGTGCTAATTGCAGAATTGCTCTCTTTTCTAAATCAACACCCTTATAGTCATCTGTTGTGATACTGTCGATTCTTTCAAGAGCCGATTTAGTACCGGTGAGGATAACAGAATCAGGCGAAAGTTCAATTGGCTTTGCAAGTCCAAATCCATCTTTAAAATCAAACCGCGCATTTGGCACTATCCGCACTTTTTTTGAAAATGCCCGCGCTATTCTTATTTCTGCTTGTTCAGGACTGACACTAATAATTTCGCCTTCACGAGTTAACCAGCTATTATTCGATAAGGCATTTTTCAGGTCAATTTTCCTGTCGTGGAAATCTCGCGGGGCTGAGAGAACAAAAAAATCTTGCACCGAATTTTGAAGAACTAACAGTTTCCATCCAATTATTTTTAATTTAACTGTCAATTTTTCCGGTAAATCACTATCAAACGAATATCCATCCGGCAAATTAAGAATCTTTACAGGAACTTCTAAAGTTGTGAAATACTGTTCGGATAACGAAACAGAAATCCAAACCATTGCTGATATAATAAAAGCAAAAAATACGATAATTATTTTATATCCGCCGGATTTATTCGATTCTTGGGCATTACTCATTCTGCTAAATAGTCCGGTCAGTACCGTTTCTTAACAACTCAAAATAATAAATGAGTTCTTGGCGACCTGATTTAGAAATATCGCGTCCGCCAATTGGAAAATCAGGTGTATGTCTGGCAACCCTGCGTAACTGATGAACATTCAAAGTGGTTATATCTCTTTGCATCAATTTTATTACTTCTTCTTCGGGGTCTATTGTAGTGGCTTCAATTTTGTCTGATGAAGCATTACTATCCATTGATATTTCGGAAGTTTCCGTTTCTTCTTTTGAGCCTGTTTCCGGAACATCCAAAGAAATGTAAGTATCATCATAATCCTCCTCTATAGGGTATTCTGCCGTAGATGCGGCTTCTTCATCTTCCACTTCAAAAACATCCTGATGCAAATCCGCGATGGTATAATCAACTTCTGAATCATCATTTATAGATGTTTCATCTGTTTCAAACAGAGATAGTTCCCCAAAAAATGATTCTTGTATAAGGTACTCCCCATTTAGTAAATTGCTATTATCATTTTCAGGAGGCGTGTTTGCTTCAATTTCAACATTAACAATTTGAGGTGCAGCAACAATAGAATCAGGCACAAATAAATTTTCACTATCAACAGGATCATCTTCTATACGCGAAGCTGGTACAGGCTCATTTATCTTTTCATCCGGTAGGTCATCCGTAATTTCTATATCGATAGAATCAGGCACAAATAAATTTTCACTATCAACAGGATCGCCGTCTATACGCGAAGCTGGTACAGGCTCATTTATCTTTTCATCCGGTAGGTCATCCGTAATTTCTATATCGTCAGATAATTCATCATCAAGGTTAGTCTTTTTATCGGATTCCAATATTTCATCGTGAGAAGCAATAAATGCCTCAATAAATTGATTTGTTGAATCTGCCTCGTCTATTATTTGGGTGTCGGTTAAAGTGCTTGTATCCAAAGGGGCTTCGGAATGTTGCTCCGGTTCTATGGATTCAATGTTATTATCTAAATCAGATATTGGCGTATATTCATTTTTTATATCCGCTTCAGAAATATCATCGGTCAGAATAGCCGCGTTGAGTTTATCTACTATTTCATTCATAGAATAATTCACTGTTGGTGTTACCGGAAGTTCAGCAGGTAAAATACCGGCAGTATCTTCAAGTTTAGGCATAACAGTTACTGACTCTATATCCGGTTGAGGTATAATATGCGAAGAAATAAGCTGCCCTGTCTTTCGTGCTGCCTCCGCGCCGGCATTTACTGCCAATTTAACAGCGGCACTTTCACCAATAATCTTGACAGTTACCAATCCGCCGGATATTTTCTCTTTGCCGATAATATGAACATTAGCAGTCTTAACCATAGCATCTGCAGATACTATGGCTCCTATTAGACCCGATGTTTCAATTAACCCTATCGCGTGTGACATAAAATATGAGTAATAAAAAGAACAAACACGCTATCTGCTAAGAATGATGTATATAGTAAAAATGTATTATTTACTGAGCTATTGGACGTTTAGGCAAAATTAATTCAACATCTGTATGCAGGCGGGGAATAACGTGCACAGAAATCAATTCACCAATTCGCTGCGCGGCGGCTGCACCCGCTTCCGTGGCAGCTTTAACCGCGGCAATTTCGCCGCGAACCATAACAGTAACAAAGCCTCCGCCTATAGCTTCTTTTCCTATGAGTTCAACTTTAGCGCATTTCAACATAACGTCAGCGGCTTCAATCGCGGCAACCAACCCTTTTGTTTCTATCATCCCGAGGGCATCAAGAGTCATTTGTAAGCTCCATAAATTTTTAGTTGTTTATTCTTGAAATACTTAGACATTGGAAACTAATCAAAATCAACTTTATAAAGAAGTTGTAATACCAAACTGATGTATCGCTCCAATCTGACCAAGTGAACTATATGAATAGTTGACCTGATAACTGCCGACAATAATGCCAAGACCGATATTGAATCCTGCAAGTCCCGCGAAGTTCCCGATTTTTAGATCAGTACGTTTATTGTTATCATATCCTAAGCGTAACCGCAACGATTTTCCAAGACTAAATTCGCCTCCAAAAGTAAAGTATTTCAATCGGCTGCTTATACTTCCTGCCTGATTTAAACGGTGAAAATCCAGATACATTTTAAGCGGCAGATATTGTAGTCGTTTGGTTAATCCTGCAACAATTTCAAAAGGAAGTTGTTCTTTTGTATTAATATAAGAAGATAATTGACTCCCTGCATTGAGCAAACTTATGGCTAAATTTATACGTTCAGAATAAATACTATAATTTAGACCTAAATCAATAGCAAATCCGGTTGAAGAATAGTCGGCTAATTTTGAATATATAAATCCCGCACTCAGCCCATAAGAGAGATTATCATCCAGATTATTGCTATAGCTTCCTTTAAAGGCTACTTCTCCCGCGCCAAATTCACCTAATTTATTTCCGTCTTCATCTGCGCCGGTAAATGAACCATAGTTGACGTATTTAATACCAACACCGACTCTTCCAAAATGCTCGATTCCTTTGGATGCTGAAAAACTTGCAAATTTAATTCCAACAAGATGTTCTGTATATGAAAATGAAACGGGTCCGCCTGAAATATATGCAAGACCTGCCGGATTATAAAAGATAACATCGGGGTCGTCATTAGCAGCCGAAAATGTTCCTCCCAGAGCCGCGACTCTTGGACTTACGTCAACACGCAGGAACTCAAATGTATTTTGCGAAAATAGATTCGCTGTTAAAAAAGCAAAAATAAACATTAAATATTTCATAAGAGTAATATAATTCAATTTATGGACAAAATTAAATCTTCAGGAACTAATTATTTAAGTTATTTTTGTAACTGTTTTGACACGGTGTACGACATTGCATTTAGAGTAAACTACAATTGTTTATATTTATGGACAAATTAATTAAAAGTTTCAAAACAACTATGAAAACCCCAAAAGATATTTCTTACGGTACTTCAAATATTGCTATTATAAGCAGTGACTCCGGTGATGATTTTGCCGCGGTACCTTTGCTCCAAATTGGATTTAGGACTCGTTCAGAAATAACATTAACACTTTCTCACGCGAAGACTGCTAAGGGTTATATGTTGGAAGATGTAAAGGTTATTTCTTGACCAGCCCTAAATTGCTTAGTTATATCAATGCCAATGAAATCACATTTTCTGATGCGTGGAAATTACAGCAAACGATCTTTGACAAGCGAAAATCCGGTGCAATAGATGATACTTTAATTCTGTTAGAACATCCCCATACCTATACATTAGGAAAGACAGCAAAACGCGAACATCTCATTTATAACGAAAAGCAGCTTGAGGAACAAGGAATATCTGTTTTTGATATAGACCGCGGCGGCGATATTACTTATCACGGTCCGGGACAAATAGTTGGGTATCCGATAATTGATTTGAATAATTGGAAAAAAGACACGCATCTCTATTTACGTGAACTTGAGCAGGTTCTTATTGATATGTTAAAGGAATATGGAATTGAATCCGGACGTAAAGAAGGTTTGACAGGTGTCTGGATTGAAGATAGAAAAATAGCAGCCATAGGGATCAAAATTTCGTCTTGGATTACTATGCACGGTTTTGCTGTTAATATTAATACTGATTTGGGATTATTTTCCGGAATAATACCTTGCGGCATTAGAGATAAAAAAGTAACATCCCTTGCAAAGGAATTGAATGCAGAAGTTGTTATTGGTGAAGTGAAAACAAAAATAGTGAATCAATTTATGAACCATTTTGGATATGATTCTCTTGGTCCTGTCTTAGCTGAGTGAACAATTAGGCTTGTTAAGAAAGAAAATTAACAATTTCTCACGCAAAGACGCGAAGACCGCAAAGGTTAGATTTAGAAGAGTAAAGGTTATTTCTTTACAAGGACTTAATGGATTGGAAATAAAAATGAGTTTTATGGAACAGACGCTTGAATTGCAAACAAAAGAGAATGCCGGCAATAATGGTACTGATACGAGTAATAAGAAAGGAAATTCAAATACTCTTTCAAATGCCGAAGCACTGAAATTTTTCAAGGCAATGTATGTATCACGTCAAATAGATAATAAAGCAATGAATTATCTGAAACAAGGGAAAACTTTTTTTCATACAGCCTGCGCCGGTCACGAGGCTATACAGGTTGCAATGGCTTCGCGGCTAAATCCCGCTATTGATTGGTTGTTTCCATATTATCGCGATTTGGCATTTGTATTAAATTCAGGATTTTCAGTTCGCGATTTTTTCCTGCAGTGTTTCGCTAAAGCCGATGATCCTTCCGGTGCTGGAAAACAGATGCCTTGTCATTGGGGTGCGAAGAACGTGAATATGCCCGCGCAATCCAGCCCGACTGGCACTCAGTTCTTGCAGGCAGTCGGCACTGCACTTGCTTCAAGAAAAAAGGGTATCAATAACGTTACTTACGTGAGTTCAGGAGAAGGAACAACAAGTCAGGGTGAATTTCACGAAGCTATCAATTGGGCAAGCAGAGAAAAATTGCCGGTAGTATTTGTCATTCAAAACAATAAGTACGCGATATCAGTGCCTGTTAGTCAGCAAAGCGGCGGGGAGGGAAGTTCTATCGCGGAAATGATGAAAGGGTATGCTAACCTTAAAAGAATTAGAGTTGATGGAACGGAATTAATAGAGTCACTCGGCGCGGCGCGTGAGGCAATTGATTATGTTAAGTCGGGAATGGGGCCCGTGCTTATCGAAGCTGAAGTTGTTCGATTGCTCTCGCATTCCTCAAGCGATGACCAAAGGAAATACCGTCTAACCAATGAAATTGAAGATGACCTTAAACGCTGCCCGATTGAAAAATTTACGAAATATATTCTTGAAGAGAATATTGTTACAATTGATGATTTGTCAGATTTGAAAACGGAGATTAACGCGTTTATCGAACACGAGTCTAAGGAAGCATTAAAAGCCCCTAATCCGCTGCCAAGTGATGCGGCGAGATTTGTTTTTGATGAAAGCGGTTTTGCTTCAACTCTGGAATATGAGAAAACAAAACCCGCGGGTAAATCCGTTGTGATGGTAGATGCTATAAACCACGCTTTGCACGAGGAGCTTGAAAAAAATCCGGATATGTATGTTTTTGGCGAGGATATTGAAGATAACAAAGGAGGAGTTTTCACAGCTACTAAAGGGCTTTCGAAGAAATTTGGAAGAGAAAGAGTTTTCAATTCACCACTGGCAGAAGCGAGTATTGTTGGTGTTGCAACCGGAATGTCCCTCGCGGGTTTGAAACCGGTGGTTGAAATTCAGTTTGGCGATTATATATGGCCCGCGTTTATGCAGTATAGAGATGAAGTTTCATCATTTCGATATCGGTCTAATAATAGGTGGCCCGTTGGATTTGTCACACGTGTCGCGGTTGGAGGATATATCCACGGCGGATTATATCACAGCCAGAATATTGAATCTATTTTCGCGCACATTCCCGGTTTAATGATAGCGTATCCTTCAAATGCTGTTGATGCAAAGGGTTTGCTAAAGACTGCAATAAGAATAAACGATCCGGTTATTTTTTGCGAGCACAAAGGTTTGTACCGGCAAAGTTACGCGATGGGACTTGAACCTGATTCCGACTATCTTATACCGTTTGGCAAAGCCAAAATTGTTAATGAAGGAAAAGATGTGACTGTAGTTTCATACGGGGCTACGGTGTGGGATTCTGTTTTCGCGGCAAGGAGACTTGAAGAAGAAGGCTATTCCGTTGAAGTAATTGACATCCGAACGATAATCCCGTTGGATGAAGAAGCAATTTATGATTCGGTTAAAAAAACAGGAAAAATTATCATTGTTCACGAAGACACGTTAACCGCGGGTTTTGGTGCCGAGATAGCAGCGCGAGTCGCCGAAAATTGTTTTGAACATCTTGATGGACCCGTTAGGCGCATCGCGGCAAAGGACTCGCACATACCATATAATCCGGTGTTAGAGAGCATTGTTCTTCCGTCTCGGGAAGAAATCTACAAAGGAATAAAAAATATGCTGAAATATTAAATATATTCTAAATACTCAGCCGCTCTAACTATTTATAAATTATATGTTTACAAATATTCAAAAATAGTCAAATTAAAACATTATTCCCGTCCATTGCAATACGAAAAGGATGGCAGCTCTTGTTTAATAAACCTGATTTCCTCTTAGCTGCCACCAGTTCATCCGGTATTTTTTAGAGATTGCTCGGGTATTCTATGGTTGCTTCACAGCGAACATCCCGCAGGCAAGCCCGTTTGCCGCGAACAATGCTTGATGCGCTTCCATAGTCATACTTCCGGGTAATCCGGTATATGGTTTTACTCCGCCGATGAGAATGCCCGAATCTTTCAGCAAGTGAAGTCCGATGCCCGCCCACATTGCCGCGATGCCTTTATCTTTATGGGTATCGAGAAACGAGTAAGTTTTATCCCATACAGGCAGATGATTTTCCGGAAGACGTTCCTGCAATGCCCCGAAAAGCCGAATGCCCAACCGCGCGCCGAACTCAATGCCGAAACCCAATAAAATTGTGTGACTGAACAAATTGCGGTGCACGCCTATTCCGCCTATTGCTATATCCATATCCGGCAAACCGCCCTCAATATCAGAGCCGCCCGCGGAGAGGTAAAATATCGATACCGTTAAAATCAGTACGGCAAGCTGTTCGATTTGCTCTTCTCTGGAAAGCCCGATGAAATTATTATACACGTTCCGGAATTTGTCCGGTACTTGTTTCGCGAAATCTTTAGCCTTGAGAAAATCGCTTTCCAAGGAATCCTTGATACCATCTCTGCGATACCTTGAGATTGTGTTGTTCATAGATTTTGCAAAGCCTTTAACGGCTTCGACTTTATTCTTCGCGGTTGTCTTACCTGCTTCTATAGAAGCGTCTTTCAAGATATTCAAAAGCTCCCCGCTGGTAAGCCCGCTCAAAGCATATTTCAATTCATAGATGAATCGGTTGTACGTTGGATTTGAAGAAACGGCGTATGTATCGGCGTTCATAAATTCTCCTATTAATTTTCATTCACAAAATACGCGATTATCGCGTAAACAAAAACGATTATCAGCAGCGGCGGTATAGCGATTCCCAACGCGATGCCTATATAAATCAAGCTGCCGGGGACAGGCAATTTTCCGTATTTACTCATTTTCTATTCTCCGTTTTATATGTTTATATCGTATAAACAATATGTATGCCGAAAATTAAACCGATAATTCACCGAAATTACTTGCGCACCGACCATTAATCAGGTAATTTCCATTGTATCAAAGCAATATCTATTGTATGAACGAAAGGCTGAAAATGATTTTCATTTCTTGGATAGGCAAAAACGATATAGAAGGAATAGCGGTTCCGCGTAAAAGAGGGCTTGGTTCCATTATTTCCGCTCTGAAAGAATATGGCAAGCTATTTGAAAGAGTGTATCTGTTGAACTCTTATAAAACAGACGAAATGGAAATATAGTCACGAAAGCAGCTGATTTGTTGGGGTTTTCGAGTTTCGGTTGTTGATGAAGAAGTTTGGAATAACAAAATGATTTTTTTAGAAGAAAGCAATTACCATAGTTATAGATGTGTTCACTCTGTAATTTGCGCTCTCAATTAATCTTGATAAGATAGATGAGCTGTTGTTCAGGATGTCTTGTGGGACGGATATAAAACCGATAATAGATGTTTGATTTACTCTTATATCTCTAATATTTTCCAGTCAGTTAAGTCTTTATCGTATTTGTAAGGGATTCCTGCGTAAGTGAAGAATGAGCCTGATTTTGGATGAACAATTCCGCCGAAAAGATTTTTACCTTGTTTATTTTGTTCCTTGATGTATTGTTGTAAGCCATCAGATTTTCCTCCTGCCTCTTTAGCAGTCCAGCCTGATTTAGTATCAAATAAACCGATTCGTCCATCTGATAATTTTACAATAAAGTCCACGTAAAAACTTTGATCTTCCTTTGCATCATCTTTATAAGGTACGGCAAAATAAGTTCCATCTCTTTCTCCGTTTTTAAACCACCATTCAACCGATTTGTGCTGATCTAAAAATTCAATAAAATACTTTTCCGTTTCCCAAGATTTAGCTTTAACAGTTGATTCATAATAAGGATTCATCACTACTCTATTCAACTTTGGCTTTCTCTCTTGATTTTTAGCATTGTATTCAATCTTTATAGGCACATTCCATAAAACATCGTTCTCTACTGATTTGTTTTTTCCTTTCGGATAATTTGTTTTGTATTCTTTCAAGGAAATATTTATAACATCTTTTATCGGCTGTATATTCCCTTTATTTAAAACTATGGTCATAATTTCCCGCTGAACTTCTTCGTAATTCATTTTAAGTTCATCAGAAAAGAAATTATAAATACTTGTGCAAACTCTGCCTACCGAACGTTGTTCGGGAAACATTTCATTTTCGTGTAATGATTGCTGAATAAAGTATTTAAACGCTAGCTCTAATTCAATCGTTGTTTTTGCTAGTGAAATATCGTTTAATATCTCAACAGGATCAGTATTGGTTCCAACATTTTCCAAATGAATTATGCCGTCAATAGGAATATGGTCAGTAACTATTGAGACTTTTTTATCAATTTTTTTAGTCAAACCACTATCTTTAGCATGTTTTAAGAACATATTAATGAAAGCAGGGGCTAAACGAGTAATTTCTCGTTGTCTTAGTATATGATATGAAACAAGATCAATGCTTGTGTAATTATCGATTCTGCGACTCGTGTATATAGTGAAATAATCGCGGGCTAATTCTTCTTCAATTTTTATATTATTATTAGCAATATTAGTATAAACATATCCCTTATCTAACTCCTCAATGTTATAACGCATTATTTCCGGCATACGCATAATTCTTCCTACCGTTTGGATAGAAAATATCTCACTATGCCATTCGCGAAATAAAACTAAAATGTATGCACGGGGACAATCCCAACCCAAAGCGATTGCCTGCTTAAAAAGCAAAACATCAACTTCGTTATCATTCTTGGAAATGTTTTCAAGATTTCGTTTATCCTCAGATAAATAAACCGCCAATTTTCCGTTGTCCGTTGTGATATTAAATTTCTTTGCCAACAAGTTTTCTATTTCATCAGTCTTATTGGTAAAATCTGTGCTACTATTGTCGGGAAGTTGTATTAATAAAAGTGGATTAATGTGTTCCTTCCCAATTTCACTAAATTTCTTTTTTATTTCCTCTCGTTTCTTTAATGCTTCTTTCAAAATAAATTCATCACTACCTTCGCCCTCCAATTTATCTTCTTTCAAATCAGGATTGAGAGATACTTTTTCTTTTATCATTCCTTCGGCAATTACATCTTCAAAATTGATTTTAACAATGTTGTCTGAATTAATATGGGGAGTAGCCGATACTTCAACCGTGATTTTCGGTTTCATTATTTCAATCAGACCTTTTGTGTTTTCGGCTGTTGCGGTGTGATGGCTTTCGTCAATCACTAATATAATTTCTCGTCCTTCTTCAAGTGTGTTGTTAACTATAGATGTAAGGTTGAAATCGGTTTCGTTTTCACGAATAAAAACATTGTCTTTCTTATTTATACTTTCCCAATTGAGAAATAATATTTCGTTTTCGGGAATTATTTTATCGGTTAGTTCTTCGATATTGGAACATTCTAGAACTCGGTTCTCTTTGTAAAACTCCTCTAACTTTTCTTTACTCTGTAAGTGTAGTTTCCGGGGTGCTGCCCAAATGAAAGAAAATGTTTTGCTATCCTTTCTATTGGAAACAAACTGCAAGAGAAAATCGGCAATGATTATTGTTTTCCCCGCTCCGGTAGGTGCTTTGAAAATAATAGTATTACTTTTACTGTAATTTAATAGTTTATTTGTCTTGGCAAGCAATTCTTCAATTGCTGTATTTTTATATACTAAATTTTTAATAATCATTTATTATTTTCTCTTTTTTGAAACTTCGTAAATTCTGCGGTACACCTTTAATATGGCTTCGGGAATTGAACAAAGCGTTATTTCGTTTTGTAAATCCTCAAAATCTTCTCTAAAATCATCACCCTCTAAAGAAAATACATAGACTGACACAGGTAGCTTGAGTTTTATCAATTCTTTTTTGAATTCATCCATTTTCAATTCATCAAAAAGAATTCCAGTATATTTAACCTGATTCTTAAAAATAGAAATATCTTTCTTGATCAAAACTTCATCAAAGGTATTTTCTTTAACACAAAGCATTGCAATACTGTTTTCCGTTAGTTGCTTTTTATTGCGGTGGGTTGGTTCTGAACCTACGAAGTTGGTTTTATAGTATTTTAGATTGCCTCCAAGACCATTAACCTTTTTTCCTTTAGAATCTTTGCACCCATTAATTACTTTATTTATACGAGGATAACAAACCTCAGTACAAATATTACCCTCGTCATTTGTAACAAGGATACATTGCTTATCATCATTTAATTCTAAAACAGCGTGTAAGGATGTACCACTTCCTGCAAAAAAATCAAGAATAATTTTCGGTGAGGGGTGAATCGATGAAATTAAGTATTTAGCGACTTCAACAGGTTTTGCGTATGGAAAATTCACACCAATATCCTTAAAAAAATCATCATCACTACTACCATAATTAAAAAGTGAAGGGGTATTTTCGAACATATTGTCTTTTAACAGGTATTTTCTTTCTGGTTGTTTATTTTCGTCTTCACCAAAAAGAATAAGATTATTTTTAAGCAGTGATTTCATTGTTGAAGTTGGATTTCTCCAACCTCTTCCTGGGACTGGACATTTCTTCTTTGTTGTCGGATGAATTAAAGGAATAAAATAGTCGTCTGGTGCTTGCTCTTTATTTGGCCACGCCATAGAAACCCCACGATATACTTCACCATTTTCGTCAATAAATTTATACGATTTTTCACCTCCAGAAAAATCTTGTGCTACTAACCAAGCCCGAAACTCCTTATTAACAAGTTCCAAATCATATTCTATAATAAAATCTTTCAGCACAGATTTTGGATAATTAAAAGGCTTAATAACATTTTTTACTTCATCTGGTATTACTGATTTGCCAATTTTAGAATAAAGATTTTTTGCTTTTTTCAATATATCAACTGCATTAGGTTTCTTTCTTGTAACAGTATTCTTAAGCTTCAAAAAGGCTTCCTTGTTTTTCGCATAGCAAAATACGTATTCGTGCATAGTTGAAACACCCTTAGCATCGCCCTTCGGATTCTTTTTATTCCAGACAATCGTTCCTAAATTATTTTTTTCAAGAAATATATCACTTTCCATTAAAACATTTAGGCTGTCAAATTCATTCTCATCTATATGAATAATAATTACGCCCGTATCTTTTAGAAGGTTTTTTGCAAGTCGCAAACGCTTACTCATAAAAGAAAGCCATTTGCTATGTCTAAATCCATCTTCCTTATCTACAAACTTGTCATTGTATTTGAAATCATTTTCGCCTGTATTATAGGGTGGATCAATATAAATTACATCAATACTTTTAGCATGCGTGTAATTCATAACGGAAAGAGCATGGTAGTTGTCACCTTCAATCAAAATATGTGTTGGTTTATCGGAATCGGTTTTTATTTCTTTCTTTTTATCTTCAACTAATACGGGTAATTTGCCTTCGGATTCGGCCTCAAATTTTTCTTTTGTCTTTTCTTCTTCCCAAACTAAGCCATATTTTTTGCGTTTGCTGAGTTTCTTTACCTCCGCTAAAAGTTGTGTCTGGGTATAGCTATCGTATTTGGATTTTGCCATTATTATTATTCT
>CAIYTF010000070.1 GCA_903929035.1 uncultured Ignavibacteriales bacterium | reverse complement strand
GCGTAGTTAGTTCGCCCCCTTCGGGGACGTTATTTGTTGGGCTTACTTTTCCGTGAGTTAGCACTCACGGTTATTCAAATATAGTCCCGTTGGGACAAATTCTACAACAGGCTGAGTAGTTACGGTAAATTTATAATTAACAATTTACAATTGATTATAAAAATACTGTTTCTTTATATTCGCCGAAGACTTCTCTCATTGTATTGCAAATTTCGCCTACACTTGCATAAACTCGAACAGCGTCAAGTATTAGCGGCATTAGGTTAGTGTCGCTTTCAGCTCCGGCTTTTAGCGCGGATAGTTTTGCGGCAACTTCTGTATTGCTTCGCTGTGCTTTTATTTCGGTTAGAAATTTTATTTGCTCATCCTGAATTTTCATATTGATTTTTAATAAATTTTTGGGAGCGTCTTCATTAACCATAAATTTATTAACCCCTACTATGATTCTGGATTTTGCCTCAATTTCTTTCTCGAATTGATAGGCAGCTCTTTGTATTTCACCTTGCTGGTATCCCTGTTCGATTGCCTGCGCGGCACCGCCAAACGCGTCAATACGGTCAATATACTGTTGTGCTTCCAGCTCAATCTGGTTAGTCATTGATTCAACATAATAGCTTCCCGCGAGCGGGTCAATTGTATTAGTTACCCCGCTTTCATAGGCGACCACTTGCTGAGTTCTCAATGCAATCATTACTGCATCTTCCGTTGGAAGTGAAAGAGCTTCGTCACGGGAGTTCGTGTGTAAACTTTGCGTTCCGCCTAACACTGCTGCAAGTGTTTGAATAGTTACCCTGACAATATTATTCTCCACCTGCTGAGCTGTTAAAGTTGAGCCTGCAGTCTGTGTATGAAACCTAAGCATCCAAGAACGCGGGTCTTTTGCTTTAAATCTGTCACGCGTAATTTTTGCCCACAGTCTTCTTGCAGCACGAAATTTTGCAACCTCTTCAAGCAAATCATTGTGCGAATTAAAGAAAAACGAGAGTCTGCCGGCAAATTTATCTATATCTAATCCAGCATCGATCGCGGCTTGTACATAAGCAATACCATCCGCGAGTGTAAATCCCACTTCCTGAGATGCTGTAGAACCTGCTTCACGAATGTGATAACCCGAAATTGAAATAGTATTAAATATTGGCATTTCTTTAGCGCAATATTCGAAAATATTTGTAATCAGCCGCATTGATGGCTTCGTTGGATATATATAAGTTCCGCGGGCTATATATTCTTTAAGAATATCATTTTGAATAGTGCCGCTAAGTTGTGATTTTGGAACGCCCTGCTTTTCGCCAACAGCAATATATAATGCCATTAAAACAGAAGCAGGAGCATTAATTGTCATTGACGTGGATACTTTATCAAGAGGTATCTGATCAAAAAGAATTTCTAAATCAGCTAATGTATCAATGGCAACACCAACTTTTCCTACCTCGCCGGAAGAAATGGGGTCATCGCTGTCATATCCAATTTGTGTCGGCAGGTCAAAGGCTACTGAAAGGCCAGCCTGTCCTTGAGACAAAAGGTATTTATACCGCTCGTTGGATTCTTTCGCGGAACCGAAGCCTGCATATTGCCTCATTGTCCAAAGTTTACCGCGATACATTGTAGGTTGAACTCCGCGGGTATATGGGAATTGCCCGGGATATCCAATTGAGTTATCAATTTCTGAGCTGCCTAAATCTTCTTGAGTATAGAGAGGCTTTACGGGAGAGAAAGAAGCAGTCGTGAATTGAGACTGCCGCTCAGGATTTTTAGCTGTTGATTTTTTATAGATATTTTCTTCCCAATCCTTATAAGCAGATTGGAGTTTATTTTTCAAATCATCCGAATTCATATTTAACCTTTGAGAATATAGTGGTTAGTGATTGGGGAATAGTGATTACCTTAAAACTATTTCCTTACAACTATTTGCTAACCACCGGTACCTAATCACTTTTTTTGAATCTAAGCAATTGTTGATTCTTAGCAACTTGAACGCCGCGTTGAATATATACTGCTTCAAGAGTGCCATCGCGGTGCGCGTGAACATTGTTTTTCATTTTCATTGCTTCAAGTATAAACATCAAATCGCCTTTTTTAACACGATCTCCGGCTTTAACATATAATTCTATTATCGTGCCCGGAATATACGCGCTTATCAAATCAGGATCGGGAGCAGAATACTTTTTACGTTGAAGATATTTTTTTGTTAACGTGGTTTGATAGTCAGTATCATCAATTATTAATTTTACAATTTTATCTGTTGCCATATTTAGAACGGAGGAACTCCGTGTTTTCTGAAGGGTCTTTGTTCTTGCTTATTAGCGCATACTTTAAGACTGTGAATGAGGCTTTTTCTTGTTTCAGCAGGATGAATAACGCCATCAATATGACCGTTTCTCGCGGCTACAAACGGATTGGCAAATTTCTCGGTATATTCCTTAACTTTCTCTTTCCTCATTGCCTCAGGATTTTCGGCAGCGGCTATCTCAGCCTTGAAGATAATATTAGATGCGCCTTCCGGTCCCATTACTGCAATCTCCGCGGTGGGCCAGGCAAAAACAAAATCGGCACCAAGATGACGCGAACACATTGCAATATATCCGCCGCCATAAGCTTTGCGGAGTATAACTGTTAATTTAGGTACAGATGCTTCACTATAAGAATATAGCAGCTTCGCACCGTGGCGAATAACGCCGCTATGTTCCTGATCAATGCCGGGCAAGTATCCCGGTAAATCTACTAACGTAACCAAGGGTATGTTAAAAGCGTCACAGTACCTGATAAACCGCGCGGCTTTATCAGATGAATCAACATCTAATACACCGGCAAGAACCATTGGCTGGTTTCCGACAATGCCTACTGTTTCGCCGTTTAGTCGTGCAAAACCTATTACAATATTGGCTGCCCAATTAGCTTGAATCTCTAAAAACTCTGAATTATCAAAAATTCCTTTTATAATATCTCTTATATCGTAAGGTTTGCTGGGTTCAGAAGGAATGATTTTTTCAACATCAAATTCTTGTTTCGGGGGATGAGGATGTAGAGTAACTGCTTTTATCGAGTTATTCCTCGGAATATATGTAAAAAGCTGCTGAATCTGATTAAAACACTCTATTTCGCTTTCAGCAAAAAAATGAGCATTACCCGTAATTTCTGTTTGAACACGGGCACCGCCCAAGTCCTCCATAGAAATTTCCTCACCGAGAACTGTTTTGATAACTTCCGGACCGGTGATAAACATTTTTGAAATTTTATCAACAACAAACACGAAATCCGTTAAAGCAGGTGAATAAACCGCGCCGCCCGCGCAGGGTCCGAGAATGACAGATATTTGAGGGACAACCCCTGAAGCAAGAGTGTTTCTATAGAAAATTTCGCCATAACCTGCTAAGGAATTAACTCCTTCCTGAATTCGCGCGCCGCCGGAATCGTTTATGCCGATAAGCGGCATACCGTTTTTAATGGCAATATCCATAATTTTGGTAATTTTCCTGGCGTGCATTAACCCGAGCGAACCGCCTGCAACCGTAAAATCTTGCGCGAAAATGGCAACCGGATAACCATTTATCATTCCTGTTCCGGTGATAACACCATCCGCGGGAAGATATTTTTTATCCAATCCGAAATCCGTACCGGTATGTTCTACAAATAAATCAGTTTCTTGAAATGAATTTTCATCTAGGAGATAAATAATTCTGTCGCGGGCATACATTTTGCCCATCGCGATCTGTTTTAGAACAGCTTTGGAGTCTTTCTTCGGGGTTGCTTTTTCACTGCGTTTGAAGAAATCTAAAATTTTATCAATAAAAGCCACAAGTTTCCTAACTAAGAATAAATAGCTTACAAATGTAGCCAATATTTGCAAGCTATCAAAAGAAGTAGGGTATTGGAGACCCGTTCTTTGTGTCCAACCCCTATACATCCATAATATTCCGGAAATATTTAAAAATAGTTCTTGCTTTTCTCAAAAATATTATTTAGGTTGGATTAGCTGTTTTTTTCAGCTGTTGTCAAGTTTGCTTATCCCTTTCCAAGGGATGTTATGTGTTCTCAAAATTTTTGTTTTTTTATGGTCGAGTAGTTTTGCTTTTGTTAATTTTTTAAATCATTAAATTGGAGTAGTTAGAAATGAAACGGATCTTTATTTATCGTTTTGTGTTTGTATCGCTTATATTGAGTTCTTTGGCTTATGGTGACGTGGGAAAAGGGCGTTCACCGGTGCGAACGTTATCTACCATTATCAATTGCAGTCCTGTAACTGCCAAATCAGGTTGGAATATTCTCAGTATCCCGTCAGCGGCGTCTAATATGAGAGTATCAGCTATATTCCCGGGGGCAACTTCGCCTGCTTATTCTTATAACAGCGGCTATCAAATAGCGGATACTTTTTCTGCCGGCAAAGGCTATTGGCTGCGGCTTCCTGCTGATGCATCTGTAAATATTTGCGGCACATCTTCAGGGAACACTATACCGCTCAATACAGGATGGAACCTGATGGGTGCTTACGACGCGGATATTCTTGTCAGCAGCATCACGACAACCCCGGCGGGCATCATTAATTCGGACTTTTACGGCTATGATAAAGGTTATAATATAGCCGCTTCTCTCGCGGCAGGCAAAGGCTACTGGATTCGTACTTCACAGTCCGGGGTTATAAATGTTCCGGCTGTCGCGCTATCGAAAACAGGAAATACAGAAACAGTAAATGATTTCGCGAACTCGCCAAGGATAATAATCAGCGACAGCAGGCAGAGCCAAGGAACTTTATACTTTACGGATAATTCATCGCTGATAACCAATAAACGCGACTTACCTCCGGTTCCGCCGGGCGGTGTGTTTGATGTTCGATTCGGGAGTAACCGGAACGCTGAAACATCGGGTGATACGCGCGAAATACTGATACAGGGCGCAGAATATCCTGTTCATATCACAGCTGAGGGAATAACAGCGATAGTTAAAGATAAAGCAACCGGCGGAAAAATAGTTAATCTGCTGCTTCAGAACGGGAAAGAAGCGGTAATAGATAATCCGGCGATAGATAAATTAGAAGTAAGCGCGGCAGCCAAACCGGAGAACTACGGTTTAACGCAGAATTACCCGAATCCGTTCAACCCGTCCACGATAATAGGTTATCAACTGCCTGCAGCGGGCAGAGTGCTGATAAAGGTGTATGATGCATTGGGCACTGAACTGCGTACATTGGTAAATGAAACCAAAGCGGCAGGCGTATATGAAGTAACGTTTGATGCCTCGAAACTTGCCAGCGGCATATATTTCTACAAAATATCGGCGGGCAGTTATACAGCCGTAAAAAAAATGATATTAACCAAATAGCCTGACTTAAGAAAAGGAAAGAACAAAAAATATGAAGAGTTTAACAAAGTATTTTGTTTGGATGTTATTGCTGCTGGTGACGGGCGTACTGACAGCCCAGAATCATAAGCCGGCAGTAACGAACGTGGATTTGAAAGAGCGTACAGACGGGAGTATGTTGGTTGACGTTTATTATGATGTGAATGATTCAGACGGCAACGCTATGACCGTGACGATGTTGGCATCATCGGATTCCGGTTCAACTTGGAACCTGACGTGCAATAATATTACCGGAGCAATAGGCAGCGGGATCACGAGCGGCACGGGAAAGCATATTGTATGGGATTTTGGAGTCGAACACCCTAATTTTTACAGCAACAAAGTAATAGTTGAAATATCGGCGGATGATGGAATTACATCAGTACCTGCGGGAATGGTGTTAGTCACAGGGGGGACATTCACGATGGGCAGTACAAATACTTTGGATTATGGTGCATCGCCAACCCATTCAGTCACATTAAGCAGTTATTATATGAGTAAAACAGAAGTAACGCAGGGACAGTGGAAAGCGGTGATGGGCATCAACCCGAGCTATTTCCCTGGAGTAGGCGATAACGGCCCAGTAGAGCAGGTAAGTTGGTATGCCTGTATAAGCTATTGCAATAAACTAAGCATAAAAGAAGGTAAAACGCCTGTTTACAGTATAGGCGGAAATACAAGCCCAAGCAGCTGGACAAGCGGCACGATAGTTTTTGATACAACAGCCAAAGGCTATAGACTTCCGACCGAAGCGGAATGGGAATACGCTGCAAGAGGCGGCACCCAAAGTCATAGCTATACATACAGTGGCAGTAACAATGTGGATAGTGTAGCGTGGTATTATAGTAATTCAGGAAGTACCACGCATCAGGTAAGCACGAGGACTGCAAACGAATTAGGAATATCAGATATGAGCGGGAACGTTTGGGAGTGGTGCTGGGATTGGTATGGCGCGTACAGCAGTACAGCCCAGACAAATCCAACGGGAGCAAGCAGCGGAAGTGGGCGTCTCCTGCGCGGCGGTTCTTGGAGCAATGACAATTATGACTGCCGTGTTTCGATTCGCGGCTACTACGACCCGGGCAGCAATATCATTATTATTGGTTTTCGTGTAGTTGAGGACTTATAAGCCCTTTGCGCTTTAGCCCTTTTGCCCTTAGAAACACGCTCGCGTGTTTTTAAAGAAATTTTAAAAAATCGGGAGCACGCGTGCTCCCGATTGACTGAAGCGTGATGG
>CAIYTF010000069.1 GCA_903929035.1 uncultured Ignavibacteriales bacterium | reverse complement strand
TTCAAATTGAACCCTTTCAGAGTACTCAGAATAACACGGTTGATTTAATCTAACTTGTTATCGGGTTGGTATTAGTACCTAAACAGTTACATTTATTTGCTTTTTAAAATAATTTTATTTAATATTAATACCGTATTTACATATTATGCAAGTGAGATTCGTTTTAATTATTTTTAAAATATACTTCTACGATGATAGAGAGGTATTTTTCTTAAGAGTGATGGAAGTCGCATTTTACAGTAAATTACACGAGACAAATTTTGGTTTCAATATTTATTTACATTTTATTCATTATTAATATTAGAGAAACTATGTCTAAGAAACTAATAGTACTTTTTTCGTTACTGCTTTTAAACGCGGCATTATGGGCGCAAGCGGCAGTTGATATTCCTATTACAGTAACTGATTCTGCCGGTGGCAGCATAATTCTAAATTTTGGGTTAGCACCAACAGCAGCTGATGGAATCGATAATGCTCTAGGTGAAACAGTACTTCCTCCGCTTCCGCCTGCCGGAGGATTCGATGTGAGGTTTTTGATTCCAAATTCAACCGATGCATCTCTAAAAGATTATCGCGATGGAACGGCATCTAACTATACCGGAACGAAAGTTTACCAGATGCAATTTCAAGTTGGCACAGGGACAAAAATAACATTGTCGTGGAATCTTCCTTCAGGTGTAACAGGCGTGCTGCAGGATGTTGTTACCGGCACTTTGATTAATGTCCCGATGGCTTCCGGCGCAGGCAGTTATGTTGTTACTAATCCGGGTGTATTTAATAAACTCTATTTGACCATCACGTATAATTTAGGCAGCGTGGTAACTATTATTCCCGCGGTCCCTACATTGTTATACCCTGAAAAAAGTGCAACCGGTGTACCAACCTCTACAAATTTAGCGTGGAGTAAATCGGCAGGAGCAGCGAAATATACTGTTCAGCTTTCTATGAACAACGGTTTTACTTCTTTTGTAATAAATGATTCAACTCTTACCGATACAGTAAAAGCTATCAGCGGCTTAATCAATAGCAGTGTTTATTACTGGAGAGTAAGTGCCCGCGACATCACGGGATCAAGCCTGTTTGCAGACTATCATAGCTTTACAACTGCATCTGCCGGCTTATATGCATACAATATCCCTATTACAGTAACTGATTCTGCCGGTGGCAGCAAAATTCTAAATTTTGGGTTAGCACCAACTGCAACTGATGGAATAGATACTGCGCTAGGTGAAACACCGCTTCCTCCGCTTCCTCCTACCGGCGCGTTCGATGTGAGGTTTTTGCTCCCCGGCACAACCGCTGATGCATCTCTTAAAGATTATCGTCAGGGAACAGAAAGTTATGCCGGAACGAAAGTTTACCAGATGCAATATCAAGTTGGCACAGGTACAAAAATAACATTGTCGTGGAATCTTCCTTCAGGTGTAACAGGCGTGCTGCAGGATGTAGTTACCGGCACATTGATTAATGTCGCGATGGCTTCCGGCGCAGGCAGTTATGTTGTTACTAATCCGGGTGTATTTAATAAACTCAATTTAACAATTACCTATAAACAGGGGACTAGTGAAAGCATCAATGACAACCTGAAACGTGCCGATAAATTTGAGTTGGCTCAGAACTATCCGAATCCGTTTAACCCTTCAACAATGATACGCTTCGGGCTGCCGGAGAATGCGCGGGTTTGTTTAACAATTTTTAATCAGATTGGCGAGCAAGTCGCGGAGCTTGTAAACGGGCAGATGGAAGCAGGTTATCATCAAGTAACTTGGAACGCGGCAAATATGAGTTCGGGAGTTTACTTCTATGAAATCAAGACAGAGAAATATAGGTCTATTAAGAAATTGGTTTTACTGAAATAAGTTCATTGCAGTTAAGATGCTTTACAACAAGGCCGGTTCGTGAAAGCGAATCGGCTTTTTTTTATTGTTGTAAGTGAAAAAGGTTGAATATTTGTTTATTTACAGCTTCGCGTACATCTTGAACAGGAACCGTGTTAATATCTAATTCAGAACCAAACCGGTATTTTTCTTGAAGATAATCAGGGTCAGTCAAATGAGCCTTTATTTTTGGGGGATAAACAAAAATTGCTTTGTCGAAAACTTCTGCAGGATACGGATGAAATCTACCAAAATGATTCCCGTTGGAGATACAAACAAAAGGCGTTTTTGTTGATGCTGCAATATGAATCGTTCCGGTTTCGTTGGAGATTAATAACATCGCTTTGCTTATGACTTTTACAAGCTGACTTAGTTTCAGTTTTCCGCAAAGATTGATTACCTTATTAGTTTTCAGGCTGCTCAAAATCTCGTTTGCGATTTGGTTTTCTGCATTACTACCGCAGATAACAAAATTTAGCGGTTCTATGCCGGAAAACTCTTCTATTATCAGGGCGAAATTAGCAGGACTCCATCTTCTTTTATTATCACTTGCCCCGGGAACAATTACTACATAGGAAGAAAAAAGCAGTTCATTAAGTTCAACGTCCGAAACGTGAATATGCAGGTTTTGAATTGATATTTTTTCCTCGAGAAGTTGTTGAAAAAACTCCAAGTTTCTGTAAAATTCAAACAGAGCATTTTCAGTTGCCGGTATAAGTTCGGTATAATAACCATCACTCAAGAAATTTCTTTTCCACTTCGCATATACATCTAATGCCCCGCTGCTTCCTATTCTTTGGGCAGCGTTGCTTGCTTTTACCAACGCATCTCCATAAAGAATTTCTCTCGTGTAGGTAGAATCAATTACAACTTCGTAACCCCTCTGATATATTTGCTTTAGAATTTTAATTTTATATATCAGGTTTCTATAAAAAGAAACTCGGTCAATCCAGATAAATTCGTCTATTGCCCCTTTATCAAAATGTTCAGCAAGTTCTTTCCAGATGATATTGCCTGCTAAGGTAATCCTATAATGCGAGTATTTTTTTGAATTCTTCAGGGAATAAAAAAAGTTTCTGACTATCACGTAATCACCAATCAGGTCGAGACGTATCAAAAGCAGAGTCTTAGGAGTGCATCGTTGTTTTTCAAGCTGAATTAAAAATATGAAAAAACGTGTGACCAAAAACTGCAATAAGTTTAATGTCTTTATGTATAACAGATTGAATTTTGATTTCATACCGGCAAATATCATTTGCATTTATCCGTAACAATGTAATTTACAATTGTCACGATCTTTACCTTGCTCATTCTTTATGCCTGTTGAGTAACATTTTATGATCTGAAATAGTCAGGCTTTTCTTTAATATTCTAACAAAAATTGAAAACCGAAAACGTGAGAGAAGGCTCAACAGGGAAATTTTAGAATAACTGATATTCGATTTTGTGAAAAGGAATAGTCCGTGGTATTTATAAAATCTGCAATGCAGCAGTTCCGCCATTTTAAGAAATGTAGTTTCGGTATAGAATGAAATATGTTGTCCGTGCTGAAAACCATAATACCACCAATTGTCCGGCGATGGCACAGGTTCGGGAATTGTTACGGTAGAGAAAACAATTGTACCGGCAAGACCAAACATTTTTTGCAGTTCCTCAAGCGGATTCTCAAAATGCTCAAAAGTTTCAAAGGAAGTAAGAAGATCAAATTTTCCCATTGTATTTTCTTTCCTGTCGAAGCCCTTAGCGAAAATATTTTCACAATACGGGTCATAATAATAAAAGTTGAATCCGATATCGCGCATCAGGCGTGTAAATACACCATATCCGCCGGCGTAATCAAGGAATGCATCGTTTTCTTTAAAGCAGAAATATAGCAGTGTTGATAGCTGATTTGAAAATGTACGATTCCGGTCAAGCAAACCCGTATCAGATTCATTTATTGCTGATGTATATGCTTCAGCAAGCCAATGAACATTTTCAGGAAATACATACCCGCATTCGCTGCAACGCAGAATTGAAGTTTCATACTTGCGCCGAATCATTGTTCTGAAAATCAGGACAGTTTCACTTCCACATATTTTACATTTCATTATTATCAACTTTTATTAAGAGATTCTCTTAAAGAGTCTTTGCTATCTGAAAAAAGATATTGTCGCTATGGTAATGAAGAGCATAGGCAGAAAGATTACTTCTATCATTCATTTTCAACATATTAGTTATTATATTTCAGGTTATGCTCTTTCACTATACGGTCGGCAGAGTTAGATATTAGTTACATCTGGTTTTATTACATAAGATTATGCTTTCAAATATAAAAAATAAATTCTTTTCCTCACCCTCTTATTCTAAAATGGCAGGTAACATCAGTTGGATTATTGCCGATAAAATTTTCCGCATTTTCACGGGACTTATTGTTACCGCTTGGATGGCAAGGTATTTGGGACCTGGCAATTTTGGAATTTATAACTATGGACTCGCATTTATTTCGTTTTTCAGCATTCTTTCTACACTCGGAATTGACCAAATACTTTTGCGTGATATTGTGCGTTATGAGCAAGACAGGGATGAAATACTTGGGACCACGTTTTTACTCAGGTTTGCCGGAAGCACCTTATGCGTAACTTTTGCAACATTGACAATTTACATACTTAAGCATGGGCAGCCGGTTCTCACAGGACTTGTATTTCTATTTTCTCTCAGCACTCTCTTCCAGTCGTTTGAAGTCATTGAAGTTTTTTTCAAATCTAAGGTGCTAATACGCTTTCCAATTATTGCGAAGGGTATTCCTTTTATCCTGATAAATTTATTTAAAGTGGTTCTCATTTTGTCGCAAGCTTCGCTTATCTGGTTTGGTGCAGCTTATGCGATAGAACTTTTTCTATGTGCTACAGGAATGGTTATAGCCTATAAGAAGTATAAATTCGAAATCGCAAAATGGACATTTGGGTTTTCTCGTGCAAAATATATGCTTAGGCAAAACCTCCCGCTATTTTTTTCCAGTCTCGCGGTTGTGTTTTATACACGTTTCGACCAGATACTTCTCGGGGGAATGATTGACTCGCATTCAGTCGGCATCTATGCTGCTGCAACAAAAATTACTGAGATAAGTTACATACTCCCTGTGGCAATCATTACTACTGTTGCACCCTCACTTACAAAACTTCATACTCAGGATATTGACCGCTATCGCCTAAGAACTCAGAAATTCTTTAACATTATGACGCTTATCGGGTTTGCTGTGATTATTCCTGCAATAATTCTATCTCCATATATAATTAGGCTTATTTATGGTGCCAAATATGTGACATCTTCGTCAGTTTTCTCAATTCATATATGGACATTCTTATTAGTATCGTGGGGCGTAGTCAAAGAACTGATACTGGTTACCGAAGGCAATCAGAATGTTTCTTTATACAGCACCGTAATCGCGATGGCAATAAACATTTGCTTGAATCTTCTTCTTATTCCCCGGCTTCAAGAGAATGGTTCTGCAGTTTCTGCAGTTGTTTCACAATTTGTCTCGGTAAGCCTGTCACTTCTGATATTCAGGCGTTCACGAAATATTGTAAAACAGCAGCTCATCTCACTGATACGATTTTATGATATAAAGCCTGATTAAAAATGATAGACTCTCCACTATTTGATATTCCCATAATATTTATTGTATTCAATCGACCGGAAACTACAAAAAAAGTTTTTTGCGAGATTGCTAAAATTAAACCAAAGCAGCTATTCATTATTGCTGATGGACCACGCGCAGAAACCGAATCCATCAAATGCAATGAAGTAAGGGCGATAACAAATTTTATTGATTGGGAGTGTGAACTAAAAACCAATTTTTCAGAGTCCAATCTTGGCTGTAAAAGGCGGCTTATTTCCGGACTTAATTGGGCATTTGAGCAGTGTGAACAGGCAATAATATTGGAAGATGACTGCCTTCCCGAACAAAGTTTTTTCCCTTTTTGCAAAGAAATGCTGGATATGTATAAAAACGATGAGCGCGTGATGATGATTTCCGGTGATAAAATCCATCGGGATTTAGAATCCAAAGAATACAGTTATTATTTTTCGTGTTATAATCACATCTGGGGATGGGCAACGTGGAAACGAGTCTGGAATCTTTACGATGAAAGAATGAAAGAACTGCCGTCAATCATTCACACAGATTTTTTGCCAAAGTTGCTGCAATCAAATAATGCCGCCAATTATTGGAGAAGTTTATTTGAAAAAGTTAATAACAATAAAATGGATACGTGGGACTGTCAGCTGCAATATTTATGCTGGATATATAACGGACTAACCATCATTCCGGGAAACAACCTGGTTTCCAATATAGGGCTTTCACACACCGATGCAACTCATCCCGGTGAAAGGGATCAT
>CAIYTF010000068.1 GCA_903929035.1 uncultured Ignavibacteriales bacterium | reverse complement strand
TATTGAAAAATGGTATGAGTTAAAGCCACAACTTTTTTTTCAAACACCTTTGGATTTTAAATTAAAATTATTATCTTTACAACAAAATTATTATTCAAGTTTTCTTAAACAACCTTGTGAAACTTGACAATTAACAATTAAAATTATTATGGGCAAAGTAACAGGATTCATAGAATATACAAGAGAAAATCCGCCAAAGGATAGTATTGAATTACGACTGACCAATCAAATGGAATTCGAACACCCTTATCACGCCGACAAAATAAAAATACAGGCTGCAAGATGTATGGATTGTGGTGTTCCTTTTTGTCACGGTGAAACCGGCTGCCCGGTTCAGAATAATATTCCCGAATGGAATGATTTGATTTATAACGGACGCTGGAAAGAAGCATTAGATAACCTTCACGCGACAAATAATTTTCCGGAGTTTACCGGAAGACTCTGTCCCGCCCCTTGCGAAACTGCCTGCGTGCTTGGAATTAATGAACCGGCTGTTTCAATTAAAGGTATTGAAAGAACCATCGTTGATAAAGCAATATTTGAAGGATGGATTTTACCGCGAACTGCCGCGAAAAAAACAGGTAAAAATATTGCAGTAATCGGTTCAGGTCCTGCCGGACTTGCAAGTGCTCAGCAGTTGGCGCGCTACGGTCATTCGGTAACAGTTTTTGAAAAGAATGAACGAATTGGCGGTTTGCTAAGATATGGTATTCCTGATTTCAAGCTTGAAAAAAACCTCATAGACAGGCGTGTTAAACAAATGTCGCGTGAAGGTGTAAAGTTTGTAACAGAAACAAATGTTGGAGAAAATATTTCTGTTGATGACATATTATCCAAATTTGATGCGGTTATACTTGCCATTGGTTCTGAGCAGCCGCGAGACTTACCTATCCAGGGAAGAGAATTACGCGGGGTATATTTTGCAATGGAATATTTAATCGATCAAAACAGAGTTAATTCCGGATCACAAAGTGAATTATTTGTAAATGCCCGCGGAAGAAAAGTCGCGGTTATTGGCGGCGGCGATACCGGAGCTGATTGCGTGGGAACAGCGAACAGGCAAGGCGCAAAATCAGTCACTCAAATCGAGATTTTCCCGATGCCGCCAAAAGAACGGACTAACGCGGCTCCGTGGCCTTACTGGCCAAATATTCTGAGGACAGGTTCATCGCACGAAGAAGGCGTTGAGCGAATCTGGGGCACAAATACAAAAGCGTTTATCGGAAATGACCGGGATGAATTGACAAAACTTAAATGCTGTAAAATTGAAATTGCATCCGGTAAATTATCTGATGTTGCAGGTTCCGAATTTGAAATTGAAGCAGATATTGTTTTACTCGCGATGGGATTTGTATCTCCTGCCAGAACAAGGCTTATTATTGAAATGGAAAAACTCGGATTAGAACTTGATAAGCGCGGGAACATCAAGACACCACAAACAAACGGTGAACCTGAGTATAGAACTACATTAAACAAAGTTTACAGCTGCGGCGATGCCAGACGCGGGCAGTCGCTGGTGGTTTGGGCTATTGCCGAAGGAAGAAAATGTGCTTCGATGGTACATACTGATTTGATGAAGAGCGTTCAAAAAGAGCGTTACGCGGATTAAGATTGCAGAAATAACTGACATATACAGGGTAATGTCACTAACATAGTAAAAGTAATTGCCCATTTAGCAAAACCCACCCTTAATCCCCCGACTCATCGGGGCAGGCTCTCCCTTAAAAAGGGAGGGAAATCTAAAATTTATCCTGTTCTGCCCCCTCCCTTTTCAAGGGCGGG
>CAIYTF010000067.1 GCA_903929035.1 uncultured Ignavibacteriales bacterium | reverse complement strand
TGTCCCCGAAGGGGGCAAATTTATGCCGCATAGTTAGTTCGCCCCCATCGGGGACGATATTTGTTTGGGCTTACTTTTCCGTGAGTTGTCACTCACGGTTATTCAAATTTAGTCCCACTGGGACAAATTCAAGAACAGGCTGAGTAGTTACCATATTTGTTTTTTGACCTAAACAGTTACGTTTTTTTGTAAAAATTCGTAATAGAAGACGGATGCAGGTTTTCATCGAATAGGCAAAAGGAACTTTGGGTGGTATAAATACTCTCCGGCGTCTCGGCTTCGCTCAATGACCGGCAGTCCAAGCTCTCCGTTCGTTGAGCGAAGTCCGAAACGACCAAAAAAAAGCCGCCCTTTTTTTTCAGGGCGGCTCTTGAATGTTTTACCTTGGACGGCCGTGAAGTCTTTTCTTAGTTTAGCTAAATTACTACTGAAATCTAACTGAATTATTGCATTTTTAGCATAAAAATGGATATTTTTTTCTAAACCTTTTCTAATACCTTTTCTAATACCTTTTCTAAATTAGATGCCACTTAGGTCTGGTATTGGTCCCATCATTTTTTATTTTCCTGCTTTTTTTACTTAGCTCATTTAGCAAATTCTTTATTTTATTCCGCTTTTGTACATCACTCATCCAATCGGGTAATTTTTCCCATAAAAGCTCATCCACCTCTTTTCTTTCAAGAACATTATGTTCTGTAATGGCTTTTATGATTAAATCCAGATAGTATGATTTATTGAATGCTTTGTTTTTCGAATAGGCTGCTTTTTTTTCTATAATACCGGACACGCTGACTGAAACAAAATAATTCGGATTTCTTCCCTCGATTAATCTTTGTTTTTTGAGGTACCCTGCATCCTCTTTTGTGATTGGAAGATTTTTCTGCACCTTGTCTAAAAGAATGACGGTTTTCAAGTCTATATTTTTATTTTCTATCAAGAGTTTCGAGTAATTCACATCAATCTCCCGACCATAAATTTGCAGAATTACTTTATCGAAATTTGAATCCGAGAAATCCGGCAAAGGGAAGAACCTGTTTTTTTGTTCTACTAACATCGTATAAATTCCATAGCCGACAGTATCAATCATACCCAAATTAACCATTGCTTTTGCAAGCCATTGATTTCTGTATCTATCCGGAGTTTTAGTCCCGAGGAAGTATTCCTCCGGCGAACCTGAATAAAATCCGCCTGAATTTTGGAATATAAGTTTATCAACCTTTTCGGTGACGATAATGCGGGAATTTTTTGAATAGTCCTGATGCGCGATGGCATTGTGCAGAGCTTCAAGGATTACGCGCGTTTCATATTTATTAACTGAGACAGCTAATAATTCGTTATCAGGAAAGAATTTATACTGATAATTTCTAATCCTCCGCAGCACCTCGGTTGTGTTGAGTAAGAACGGAATGTCGAAATGTTCGTAGGCTTTTTGATCAGTATCAAGTTTCCAAGTAATTTCTGCAACGGATGGCGACAGAAAATGCGATGATTCGGGTTTCCCGAGTAAAAGTATTGCTGTATTGGAAATCTTTCCATTGACAGTGATTTTTGCTTTATCTAAAAATGTTGCTGTATCCCACGCATCTATTTCATTATAGAATTTTTCATTGATACTTTTGTTCTTGAATTTTCGATGTGCTTCAGTCAGCGCGGTTTCGTCCAGATTCTTAATGGAAGCCGTGTCAATTGTTTTTGCACTCCAGTCTTCCTGATAATTGTATATCTGCCTCACGTAGTCCGGGAAATTATGCAACGAAGTTTTTTGGCTATTGATACGAATATATGCTTTATGCTTAAAGGTGACGGGTTCGCCTTTGGCGGAAGGAATCCGGAATAAGACAACTTGCTTATTTTTATAGGTGCATTCGAATATTGCAAAACCTAATTTTGGATTTACAAGCATACGCAGCCATAGCTCAAAATCCTGATTTCCGTATGTAGATTCACTTGGTCTAAAATTGGAGCCAATGACTTGCCGGGTGCTATCTTCGATGCCAAGAATAAGGTATCCGAAATCCTTATTGCTAATACACGCGCCATTCGCAAGTCCGGAAATATATTCGCCGATACCTTCAGGAGTAACACTTGCGCCTTGTTCGGAAACATTGGTTTTATACTCCAGCCAAGACTGCTCACGAGGTTCGGCAATAAGATCATCAATTAAGGTTATTACATCTTGTTCGGTCATATTATTCAATAAATGTTTCTGAAAGTACAATTTCGGGCTGCATATTACATTCTATGTCCACGGTAGTTCCGAGATCCGAATTTTCTTCAATCGTAACTTAAAAGTGTTTCCACGAATAATGCTGTTTTATATCGCAATTTAAGCATCCTATAATCATTCTGCAATCGTAACTGTTGAGAAATTGTTTAAGTTATTTGTGAACGATCCATTAGTTAAAAAACGGCTATATTTTGTTTCCCGATAGGGCATAAATGTTTGTAGCCGTAACAAAATATACCGGTATAAGAATTATATGCTTGATGAATATTTATTGTAGGGGCGACCGGCCCATCGCCCCTACGAGTCCAAAAAAGAACAGACACGAATTTTTGATATCAAAGTATTAAAGAAATATTCTTATGTTATACCGTTCGTTTTTAAATAATTCGTAACTACTCAGTCTCCTGAAATCAAGAAAATATACAGTACGGATATTATGTCCCAACGGGACTAAATATGAATAACCGTGAGTGACAACTCACGGGAGAATGATAAAAAGAATCTATGTCCCCGTAGGGGGCAAATTCAAGCCGCGTAGTTAGTTCGCCCCCCTTTTCGGGGACGTTATT
>CAIYTF010000066.1 GCA_903929035.1 uncultured Ignavibacteriales bacterium | reverse complement strand
ACGTTTATCTTTTTCAGATAAATTATTAAAGAAAAGTATCGTGGCCTTTTCAATATCAAAATTATATTCATTTTTATTCATAACACAATTGTAACTATATTTTATGAACTGTTATCACTTATTTTTAATTCATTCCTTAATAGCTTCGATATTCAGACTGATCCGGTATTTTTTACCGTTATGTTCATATTTCCCGTCAGATGTCCAATCTATAAAATTGTGATGTTCAACAGCATTGGCATCCCACTTCCTCACAGTTACGAAGCCTGCTTTCTTGAGAAACTCAGTTAAATTATCAGAGTTAAAACACGCATAATGTTTGTTCTCTTTATACTCCTGCCCGCCCAGTAAAGCCATCCATATTGATTCAAGTTGTTTATTATTATCATTATAAATATGTATCATAGCATCGAAATCGGGAACCCCCAGCCTAAGAATTCCGCCCGTTTTCAATACCCTGTACCATTCCGCCAACACGCACGGAACTTGGTTCATCTCGATATGTTCCAATATATGCGATGCATAAACCATATCCGCGTAATCGGCAGGAAACATCGGCAGTTTCTCCACGGAGTGTACGTGATGTATGTGCGGGAATACTCTGCTATCGACATTGATAAACTCCGGACTTGCAATTTCTCCGCATCCTAAATGAATATAGACCTTTCCATCCGGATTCCTCGGGTAAGCAGGATGGATGATAATATGCTTTAGTCGTTGCGCCCAATAAAGTAATTCTTTCGCTATATCGCGCAGTGTTTTGTATAATAATCCGCTTTTGTTCATATTAATTGTATTTTGTGTCAAGAAGTAATCAAATTTACAAAGAAATGCATTGCCTTTGGAGAGTAAATAAATCATTGCAAAGATGATTTTGTAATAAAAAGGTGAATAGAAATAATGGTGAATGACTACCGCAACCTACATCCAGCATAACAAAAGCACTTCGTCTGAATTTTTTATAAAAGCCTTATAACTAAAAGGAATTCGTATATAATCCCAAAACATTCTTACATTATCATTCAAAATGTTAAAATATATTTTAGTCATAAGCAAACCTATAAAATTAATGACTTAATTTCTCTAAATAACAAAAATAACTAATTTATGGGGACAATTTTTATAAAAATGAATGATATGTTGTTACTTTTTTGCAGCTAAGTTTTGGGTTTGGCAAGAATTGCTGTATCTTTCTTATCTTAACAGTTCAGAATTAAATATTAACGTCTTATTTTAATAAAATGAGGAAAATTTTCTACCTCCACAATATTCTATGAAATCTATTGCTTTGGATCCGCTGAGAGTTGAAATTTACTTCGTATGATTAGCAATGGAGTCCTTTCATTTTATCTGGCGGTTATCGAGTTCGCGCTTCTTGCCGTTCTCTTGAAAGATAGAAAAAAACATAACGCGATTCCTATCGCGGGATTGATTGTATTTTTTCTTGCAGGGTATCAATTATCCGAAGCTATAATGTGCCGGTTCGGTTACCCCGGTCAAATATTGCCATATATAGCGATTACTGATATATCGTGTCTCCCGCCGCTTGTACTTGTTTTCACGTGCCGTTTTTGGGATAATAATTCGCGGGTGCCTTACCTGTTATTTATTCCGGTTGCTTTTTTCGCGGTCTATTATGGTGTAAATATCGATAAAATGGCATTGACGCGATGCACTCCTTTCTATGCAATGTATCATTACCCGCTTGGTGACCTTTATGGTTTCTTTTATTACCTGCCAATTTTGCTCAGTATGATTAGTTTTAAAAACAAAATAAGGGATGACAAAAACAGGGAACATCAAAAACTTGGACAGATATTTTTGGCGAGTTTAGCGTTTACAGCAATTCCTGTTGTTATTGCTTTTGCATCGAAAGCCGCTGGAAATGCAGAACTTCTCAAATCCGTGGAAAGCGTTATGTGTAAATCGGCGGTTGTGCTTGCTGCCGCGTTGACGTATATAGCCAACCGGTTATCTGAAGATGTATCCGATTTGTCTGTAAGTCCCGCGAATCAAGAATAAAACAAATTACCGGTAAAATCTTTGCCAATTCCGGCAATATTTTATTTTTTAAGGGTTTGTTCAGAAATAACATTAAAACTTTCTCACGCGAAGACGCGAAAGATTAGTTAATTAGAAGATTTAAAGGTTATTTCTTTTATAAGGACTAAATCAAAATAATTAATAATAACAAAATTCATCTTAGTATATTTGTATAAAAAGAAATTAGAAAATGGATACGATAAATATTATTCTCGGCGTGAATATTCTTGTTATGTTTGGTGCGAATTTAAGTGCCGCTAAAAAAGGAATTCGTTCACAAATCGCGCAGACTAAAGAAAAACCTAAAGGGTTTTTTCAGACCTATCCACAATATCTGGCGACACTTATATTAATAATTTTTATTATTTCACTTTTTGAAATTGGTACGATAAAATATACCGGCAGTTTTCAACGTATTCGATTAATCGGCACGGGGCTGTATTTAATATCTTCTTGGATGCAGGTTTGGATATATAGGACATTAGGGGATAACTATTCGCAAGATATCGTGATTTATAAAAATCATAAACTTATTGAAAAAGGACTTTACCGCTATATTCGCCATCCATATTATTTATTTCAAATTTTGATGGATATTGGAGCGGCATTCGCGACACTTTCGTATATATTGCTTCCACTCTCGTTATTGGAGCTGCCGTTATTGTTGATCCGCGGTAGGATAGAGGACAAATTATTGGCTAAACATTTCCCAAAAGAATTTGAAAAGTATAGAAAGCGGACTGGTTTTTTTCTGCCATTTATCGGATAATTATTGATACGATATTTTTCATTTCTATTTGTCTTTTTTCTTGGCATAGTCAATCTCTTTTCACAAGATAGAATAAAGGAGGGTACGGGGATTCCGGCTTCCCCCGATAGGATCGGGACACTGCTCAATGACCGCGTTACCGAGAGAGTGAAAGTAGCTTTTAACGGGAAAGAACAGTATATAAATTGTCTGCGCCGAAATACAATTGATTTCATTGGTATAACTGATTTTGCCGGCAAATACAAACTGCAGCTGTTCAAAAATAATGAAAAAGGGAAAATTGAAATTCGTATTGCAGGGGCATCTCTAACTATTACAGCAAATAATCCGTTTCTTGTTCTGCGCGGCAAAGATAAAACCACTCCCGAAGTTTTCCAAATGGCACGATCAACAATAGATGCAGGTGGAGAAATATTTGTCCCGATTATCGCGTTTAATAATGCACTTTCGAAAGCTTTGAGTATAGATTTACATCGCGTAGGAGCTATTCCGGTCATAGCCGATAACCCTGCAATTGAGAAAACGCGAGAGGATGATAAAGACGAAGAAAAGTCTTCCTCAGGTGCATCTTTTACTTATTTGGTGAGCGAAAAGGCAAATGGCACATTAATTACTATTATGTCAAAAAAAGACATTAAATATATAAATTCTGAATATAATAATAATGTAATCACTGTTACTATTCAGGGTGTAAAAATGGTTACAGTACCTAAAAAATTTACTTCCCGTAAGGGTATCGCGCGTGAGATTGAATGGCAGCAAAACAATAATAATATTGTCGTAACAGTCACGGTGTCTTCCGATTATCATTCACACGAGTTAATAGAAGATGGAGATAAAAGGCTGCTTTTAACTATTTATAACAAAAAATTTTCCGGTGACAGCAAACCGAATCATACAGTGCAAAAGAAATGGAAGTTTGATGTTATTGTTCTTGATGCAGGTCACGGCGGAAAGGACTATGGCGCGATAGGAATCAACAATACCATTGAAAAAAATATTAATCTTGCAGTTGCTTTAAAGCTGGGAAATATAATCCGTCAAAATATGAAAGATGTGAAGGTGGTTTATACACGCGCGGAGGATAAGTTCATTGAACTATATAAACGCGGTAAAATCGCGAATGAAAATAACGGGAAACTGTTTATTTCCATACATTGCAATTCGGTTGCAGGTAAATCAAGCCAGCCCAAAGGATATGAAATCTACTTATTGCGTCCCGGCAGAACTGCTGAGGCAATAAATATCGCGGAGCGGGAGAACAGCGTTATAACGTATGAAGATAACCAGTCACGCTACGGAAAACTTACTGATGAAAATTTTATTTTAGTGAGTATGGCACATTCGTCCTATATGCGATATTCCGAAAAATTTGCAGAGATTGTTGACAGCCACTTAAAGACCGAAGTTGATATTCATTCGAAGGGCATTAAGCAGGCGGGCTTTTATGTTTTGGTGGGAGCTGCAATGCCAAGCATTTTATTCGAAACAGGATATGTGACTAATAATCAGGATTCAAGATATATGAAGAGTGAGCACGGGCAGCAGGAAATAGCCCAGTCTCTTTATCAAGCGATCAGGTCATTTAAAGGGTATTATGCAAAAGAAATTGAAGCAGAGTGAGATTTTTTGTAACTTAGCACATTAATTATTTTCAGGAAAACTATGACTAAGGCTCAGATTTGGGTAGCCGCGTTTGTCGGCTCATTTATACTATTATATTTTGTCCAAAAATTAACTACACCAACTATCACTCGGGAAACTAAACCAGCTATGGGGCAAATTGGCTCTGCAGGTGCATCTTCAAGCGAAAGCGAAGACCCCAAGATATTGCTCGCGAAGTTTAATTGCCAAACTTGTCACGGAAAGGATTATAGAGGAGGCGCGAGCGGACCTTCCTTATACAGCCTTGCAGATTATTACGGTAAAGATAAATTAGCAGCATATATTTATAACCCGGGGGCAAACAACAGTGAACAGCGTCATCGGGATAGAATTGGAAAGTATCCTGTTCCTATGCCTAATTTTTCAAATAAAGATTTAAAAGAAATCGAAATTATCGCGGAGTATTTATTAACCCTGAAATAACTTCGAATATGTCCCGAGTATCCTGAAACAAAAGCAAAAGTTTTGTAATGACGCTGATACCTAAATAATTTTTATTTAGCAACTATGATGAAAATTTATCTTGATAATAATGCAACAACACGAGTTGACCCTGACGTTTTATCAGCAATGATGCCGTACTTTGATGAACATTATGGCAATCCGGCTTCCGGTTTTCATTCGCTTGGGATTTACGCGGAACGGTCAGTAGAAAAAGCTCGGGAAGAAATAGCACGTTATTATGGGGCAAAACCTCGCGAGATTATTTTCACCTCCGGAGCTACGGAATCAATTAACACTGCTATAAAAGGAACAGTTGAATCTTTTTATCCCGGGAAACGTCATATCATTACATCAAAAATAGAACATCCGGCAGCGACAGCTATTTGCAGCTATCTTCAAACCAAAGGTATTGATGTAACCTATCTTGATGTTGACTCAACCGGATTGGTTGACCCCGATATCATTGCTCAAAGTATTCGAAAGGATACAGCGTTGGTTTCATTGTTAGCAGTCAATAATGAAATTGGTACAATCCAGCCAATGCAGGAGATTGCCCGTGTTACCCAAGATCAAGGATGTCTTTTACATCTTGATTTTTCCCAGGGCACCGGACGAGTGGAGTTAAATCTTGAAAATGTTGGCGCGGACTTTGTATCGTTCTCTGCCCATAAGTGTCACGGACCAAAAGGAATTGGTGCATTATTTATCCGTGAAAACTCCCGTAATAAACTTCAGCCGTTCATTCACGGCGGGGGACAGGAGGGCGGTTTTCGCGGCGGAACCTTAAACGTGCCGGGAATTGTCGGGTATGGGAAGGCCGTTTCAATTCTATCGGAAATCGGAAAAAGTGAAAGTGCCCGTATTGAAGCACTCAGGAATAAACTGTATTTTGGTATTTGTTCAAACTTAAATAATGTTTATCTTAACGGACCTCAAACTAATAGATTAGTTACTAACCTGAACATAGTTTTAGAAGGTATTGATTCAGGCAGATTTGTTGGCGCGACTAAAGATGTTGTATTTTCATCGGGTGCAGCTTGTGCAGGCATAGGGCAAGCAAGTCACGTGTTATTGGCAATAGGCAGAACGATTCAACAGGCCAAAACATCTTTTAGATTCGGATTGAGCAGGTTTACGACAGAAGCGGAAATTGACTATGCAATAGAACTGATTGTACGCGAAGCAGTGAAAAATAAAACAATATAGAATAGAGTGTATATGCAAGATGAAGTTGACAAATTAATTGCCGAAAAAACAATATTATTGAATTACTTTAAATCAATATTTCCGGTGTTTCATAATTCTAATATATTTTTTAGAGATTTTCAGTACGCGATACAGCGATATTTGGAATTTAAGAGTATTAAGGTAACGTACGCTCAGGCTGAAGTTATTACCAATAAATTAGCGACTCATCTTGAGGCTGAGGGAATATTTGCCCGAGTGAACCCTATTGGCTGGCGATTAAATTATAAATTATTTAAGAAAGGTGCCCCGCACACCTTTGAAGTTAAACAAACCGCCTAATAATGGAATGAAAAAATGACTGAAACAATATCAGTGCAAGAAATAAAAATTACAGAAAAAGCAGCTTGTCAGATAGCCAAAGTAAAAAATGAAAACCAAATTCCGGAGTATTATGGACTTCGAGTTGGCGTGAACGGCGGCGGCTGTTCAGGTCTTTCCTATTCGCTTGGTTTTGAAGAAACTCCCCGCGAAGGTGATTCAATTATTGAAGAATTTGGCACAAAGCTTTTTGTCGATGGTAAAAGTCTTTTTTATCTTGCAGGAACGATGTTAGATTTTAGTGATGGTTTGAATGGCAGAGGATTTGTTTTTGATAATCCAAAGGCCCAAAAGACTCGCGGCTGCAAAAGTTTATCCCGTGTTTAAATTAGGATAGGAAACCAAAATAGCTTTTGGTTTCTCGTTGATTAGTTTTGATATAAATGTATTTACAATTAAAAACAAATAAAAAGGAATAATAAGCTATGGCAAAATATGAACTCCCTGCACTCCCATATAGATACGATGCATTGGAACCTCACGTTGATAAATTGACAATGGAAATTCACCATACCAAACATCATAATGCATACGTGACCAATCTAAATAAATTGCTTGATGAAAATAAAATCGAAACAGCATCGCTTGAAGAAATGATGGCAACAATTTCAAAATATCCGGTTGGCGTGCGCAACAATGGCGGAGGGCATTATAATCACTCACTGTTCTGGAAATTAATGAAACAGAATGGCACCGGTGTGCCGTCAGGTGAATTGGCTGCTGCAATTAATGCTTCATTTGGAAGTTTTGATGAATTTAAAAAATTATTCACGGCAGCTGCAGTAACAAAATTCGGTTCCGGATGGACTTGGTTAGTCTTAAGCAGCGGTAAATTAGTAATATCTTCAACTTCAAACCACGACAATCCGCTTATGGATATAGCGGAAGTCAAAGGAACTCCGGTTCTTGTTATAGATGTGTGGGAACACGCGTACTATTTGAAACACCAGAATCGCCGTAACGAATTCGTAGAGAACTGGTGGAGCCTTGTAAATTGGGATGAAGCAGCGGCTCTTTATTCCAAAGGATAATTTTATTCCGGGAATCGGCATTTAGGCATTCGATAAATGAAAGCTTAACTGCCGATTATCCTGATACTTAAATTCAGGTATAGAAATCAATTAATAGTTCCCCATATTAAGTAACGATATATTTTTCAAAATACCCAATTTAGATTTTTAGGTTACACTAAAAGTTAGTAATTTTATAGTCTAATTCCGGCGCGTTCGTCTAGCGGCTTAGGACGCTGCCCTCTCAAGGCGGAGATCACGGGTTCGAATCCCGTACGCGCTACCGGTTTTTAGATGAAATTCGCCATATTCGACAAAATACAACAGCAAATTGAATAATTAATCACATATTTTGCATAAAATATATAATTAAATCATTAGATTAATAAGTTTTATTATTATATTTAGTGTCCCCACGAAAAGTCCTATCGTATTGATATATAATGCTTTATGGCTATTTTCTGCTGCGAATAACGCCCAAAAATGCAATAATTTGACTATTATTCGCAAAGTCGCGTTAAAAATTTGCGGACTGGAGTAACTGTT
>CAIYTF010000065.1 GCA_903929035.1 uncultured Ignavibacteriales bacterium | reverse complement strand
AGCAGCTCCTTTCAACCCGTTCATTTTTATTAATAAGGAACGAGGAAAAGAAGTTCATTTACCGGATATGGCACCAACTACTTTAGCAGATCTGAAATATTTTCGTACTTTGGATGATAATTCAAACCCGGCTTCCGGCAAATATTACAAAACTAAAAATAATCAGCCTTGGGCTTTGAATATCAGCGAGTCAATTATGTATCCGACTGAGAAATCGCGAATTTCAAACGCTTTTTTGTATTTTGTTAACTGGGCAGAAAGCAACGGAAATGCTTATCAGGACTGGTATCTGGATAAATCAGGATACCGTAATAATTCATTTATTTACAGTAAATAAGGATGTCTGAAAACAAACTTAACGAATTTGAGAAAAAAGTCTCGATTTACGAGAAAGAAGTAGATCAAGACGATGATAAATCTTCTCAAATAGATAAATTTATTATCTTACTTGATGAAAATAAAATAGATAGTGATGAAGCTATTGCTTATAAACGACTTCTTTTCATCAGATCATTAAAAGTATTTCTCGGGGTTTTCTTAATTGTAATCGGAGCGGCGGCAATATTGCTGCCGCTTCCGGGTAATTTAGAGGTAAAAACACTCTATTATTTTTCAGATACGGAAGGAATTACTATATCTGATGTTTTAGGATTTGCTGTAATATGTTGGGGAGTCTATGTATCAGCAAGTAAGCCACTCCGCTAAAAAGGCTCGTCACAATATAAGTCTCTATAATATTTAGCACGGTTAAAAAGAAAGGCATTGTTATGGAGATAATCATTGCCGATGGAAACTATTTTTCCAATTGCCGTCATATTTAAATCCAAACGTTTTATCATAAATCAAATATACATTTTTTTTACCGCGCTTAGCAAGGGATGCGCGATATCACAGTTCAGACAATATTTTTTTGATGTAAAACAATGTCTTTTGAATAAGTGTTTGCCCGCGAATAACTTTTACGTCTTCTAATACAGATAACATTCGCTGTCTTTTCAGCTGACAAAGATACCGAAGTCACGTGTAACTCTTTACTCTAATTTCTTTCTAAACCTCATTGAGGCAAGAAGCAAAATCGCCAATCCCATTCCGCCAAGCATAAAGGTTTCCCCCCAAAGTTCTGCAAACCCTGTTCCTTTCAGCACCACTCCTCTGATTATCGTCATAAAATAGCGGAGCGGAATAAAGTAGCTTATTATTTGGATTGACTCCGGCATATTTTCAATGGGAAATGTGAAGCCTGAAAGATATATCATCGGCATCAATACCCCAAATATAGCTATCATCATTGCCTGCTGCTGTGTTTTGGAAATTGTAGATATGAACAGCCCTAAGCCCAAAGTGGATAGTATAAATAAGAATGAATTTCCTAATAGAAAAATTATACTGCCCCGCACTTCAATTCCAAAAATCACGCGCATTCCTGCAATAACCAATATTACCGAAACAAAACCAAGAATCGCGAACGGGATAAGTTTTCCAAGGATAAGCTGATACGACTTGATGGGCGTTACGATAAGCTGCTCAAGTGTTCCTATTTCTTTTTCTTTCACAACAGCGAGAGATGTCAGCAGCATAGTTATGATACTAAGCAGCATTGCCACTATGCCGGGCACCATAAAGAATCTTGTTTTCATTAGAGGGTTATACCACACGCGGGCTTCTGGTGTGATTTGTCCTGTCGGCAAAACTTTCTTTCCCTGCCTCCCCAGTATATCCGCAGCGATATTTTTTGAAAAGTTTGCCGCTATAACCCCTGCATACCCCGCGGCTATATTTGCAGTGTTGCCGTCTGAACCATTGATAATAAACTGAACAGGCGCGGTTTCTCTTCTTTCAATTCTTTTTTCAAATTCGCGTGGAATTGATATACATATAAGAATATTACCCTTGTCAATTTGCTCGTTTATCTCGTTTTCATTCTTTGCAACATAGTCAATGGCAAAAAATCCCGAGCCTGAAAAATCTCTGATAAAATTTCGGCTTGTTTCGGTATTGTCTCTATCATAAACCATAGTGTGAACAGTATTCACATCAAGTGTTGCCGCGTATCCAAAAAAAAGTAACTGCATTATAGGAGCAATTAAAATTATTCCGAACATTTTCGGGTCACGCCTGAACTGACGAAATTCTTTTTTTACTATGTGAATGATGGTTTTCATCTGCTTTATCTAATTGTTCTTCATTTGCTTAGTAAATCGAATTGCCGCGAGTGTTAAAAGCGTAGATGTAAACAACAGCATATACACCCATTGCTGCCAAAAAGCACTTAACCCCGCACCGCGCAGCATTATCGCGCGGAGCGTGACTATATAGAATTTTACAGGCGTAATATTTGAAATAATCTGAATTGGCAGAGGCATACTTTCTATTGGGAAAATAAACCCGGAAAGTATAACCGAAGGAAGTAAACTCGTGAATGTTGCCACGGTGAAAGCTACTTGCTGTGAATTTGACAACACTGAAATGAATATCCCCAGCGCGATAGCACAGGCGATAAAAATAACAGTAGAAAATATTAATAGTATCATACTCCCTTTAACCGCCACGTCAAAAATATAATAACCAGCTACCAATATTAGCGCGGCATCAAATAATGCTAATAGAAAATATGGAAGTGATTTCCCAACTAATAATTCCAATGAAGAAATTGGTGATACATTGATTTGCTCAATCGTTCCTTTTTCTTTCTCCCGTACAAGCGAGAGCGAGACGCTTACCACACCGGAGATGATTAGAATCATACCTATCAAACCGGGAATCAAGAACCGGGTAGTTTTCAAATCCGGATTAAACCACAATGTGGGACGAACATCTAAAGGTTTGAGCTGCTTAATACCCGCGCGTAGAAGATTTTTTTCTGTTAGTGCATTGTTAAAACTTGCTGTTGCTGTCTGCGCGTATCCATATATGACTGTTGCCGTGTTGCCGTCAACACCATCAAGTAAAAATTGGACATTCACGTTCTTGTTGGAATAAAAATCCCTCGCGAATCCTGCAGGAATTATCAAAACACACTGAGCCTGTTTTTCATCCAGCACGATTTTCACATCAGCATCTTTTTCAATCAATTTGGTAAAGGAAAAATATTTCGAATGAATGAATGATTTTATGAAATCGCTGCTAAGCTGCGATTTATCATTGTCCTTTACCGCGAGATTAATATTCTCCACATCAAAGCGAACCGCGTAACCAAACACGATGAGAAGAAACACGGGGAAAATCAGCAATATTGAAAGCATACGAATATCTCTCAATATATGTTTAAATTCTTTTTTGGATAATGCTTTCAATCTTCTTAAGTTCATTACTTGCCTTTCTTATCAACAAGGGCAATGAAGACATCTTCAAGTGTCGGCACTATCCTGTCTATCCTCAAAATATTTTTTGCGCCGAATTTTTCAAGTGCTGAACCTATTTCACTCACTGTTGAGAACGTGTCCTGAGCCGCGAGGTGCATTTTATTTCCAAATAATGAAATCTCTACCGTGAACGGTGCTTTTTCGATTTTTTCCATTAACTCAACGGGGGAATCAGTTTCAATTTCAAACACCGGATGTTGAATATACTGTGCTTTTAGGGCAGAAGACGTACCCTCTGCAACAATTTTTCCTGCATCCATCAATATAATATTTCCGCAATATTCCGCCTCTTCAAGATAGTGAGTTGTCACCACAACAGTGCATCCTTCTCCTGATAGTATGTGAATCAATTCCCAAAAGGAACGCCTTGATATAGGGTCAACACCGCTGGTTGGTTCATCCAAAAACACGATTGGCGGCTGGTGAATTACCGCTACACCAAGCGCGAGCCGCTGTTTAATCCCTCCCGGCAGCAATCCCGTGAGCGTGGTTTCTTTCCCTGTCAATTGAGCTGATTCCAACACCCAATCTTTTCTCTCTATTAATTTTTTGCCTTCAAGACCATATACACCGCCGAAAAATTCGATATTCTCTTCAATGGATAAATCATCATAGAGTGAAAACCGCTGTGACATATAACCTATATTCCGTTTTATAGAATCAGGTTCCGTTTTTACGCTATACCCTGCAACAAACGCGTCACCGGAAGTTGGTTCAAGAATTCCGCAGAGCATACGAATTGTTGTTGATTTTCCTGCACCATTCGCACCCAAAAATCCGAAAATTTCGCCCTGTTTTACCGAAAAATTTATGCTGTCAACAGAAACAAATTTGCCGAATTTTTTGGTAAGGTTTTTCACTTCAATTGCATTACCGCTCACTTGATAGCTCCTGACTGCTGCTGAACAGAATATATAAACACGTTTTCAAGTGATGGGGAAATGATACGAATAGATGAATACGAAATATCAAGTTCCTTCATTTTAATTGCAAAAGATGCTTCATCGGCATCAGCACGCGGAATTACAATGTTTATTCTATCACCAAATAACTGCACCGTATATGAAGTTTGCTGTTCAATTTTTTCTCTTATTTCACGTAATGAATCTGCTGTCAATTCAACAATGTTAATACCTGATCGCGCTTTAAGTTCTTTAGGTTTTCCCAATGCAATAATTTTGCCGAGGTGCATCAATGCAACTGTTGAACACCGCTCCGCTTCATCGAGATAAGGGGTGGACATCAAAATAGTTATTCCCTGCCGAAGGAGATCGGAAAGTATTTTCCAAAAATCGCGGCGCGAGACGGGGTCAACACCGGTAGTCGGTTCATCAAGAAAAAGTATTTCAGGTGTATGGATTAAACTGCAGGCAAGTGCAAGTTTTTGTTTCATCCCGCCGGATAGTTTTTCCGCGGCTCTGTCTCTGAAAGGTGTCAGTCTTGTAAATTCAAGCAGTAAATCACGGCGTTTTTTATAGTTTGGAACTCCGTGTACATCGGCAAAAAATTCTATATTCTCGTCAATGCTGAGGTCTCCGTAGAGACTGAATTTCTGTGAAAGATAGCCAACGCGGTTCTGGATTTTTCTTTTATCCGTGACAACATCCAAGTCAAATAAGCGTGCTGTTCCTTCGGTAGGTGTCATTAATCCGCATAATGTTCTGATGGTTGTGGTTTTACCGGCTCCATCAGGACCAACAAGCCCAAACATCTCGCCTTTAGATATTTGCAATGTAATGCCATCAACAGCTTTGGTGTCGCCAAACCACTTTTTTAGTGCAGCTATTTCTATGATTGTTGAATTCACGAGCGGTCTCTTAATAGCAAACCGAAACCGGTGTATGTATTTTTATTTCCCTTTATGGAATAAATGTTTGTAGAAACCACCCCTAACAACGAAAACCTTTTCCCGTATGGGAATATATGTTTCCTTATTGCTGCAGAAAACAACATATATTTCCTAACGGAAAAATGATATTTGGGTTTTGTTTTATTTCTACAACCATTAATCTCCTGACGGAGAAGATATTTATTTTATTCATATATAAACGCGTCCGCCGGCAAACCAGCTTTTAGCTCCATAGCAGGATTAGGTATTTCGACTTTAACGCCAAATACAAGTTTGGTTCTTTCGTCCTTTGTCTGAATATTTTTGGGTGTAAATTCAGATTCAGGTGAAATATAAACTACTTTTCCTGCGAATGTTTTGTCTTTGAATGAGTCAATTCTCACATCGACTTTTGCTCCCAACCTGACTTTTGCCAACTCTGTTTCAGATACATAGAGCATTAATTCTATTTTGGAGAGATCTGAAACTTTAACGAGATTAGAAAGCATTGCTACTGTTTCGCCGCGTTCAACAAATTTTTTGACTAAAATACCGTCAATAGGTGAAATAACCGCTGCATCTCTCAGCTGTTTTTTTGCCGCATCTAAAATTGCAATTGACTGATCAACACGAGCTTTTGCTTGTAAAATCTCTTCGGGGCGAGCAATGTTTTTAATCTTTTGCATATTTTCCTGAGCTGATTTTAATTGTTGTTCCGCTATTTCATAACGGCTCAAAACATCTTCATACTGGCGCTTAGTGGCTGTTCCGTTTGACAACAGGAATTCATACCGATCTTTATCTTTTTTAGCTAAATCGAAATTTATATGCGCCTGCTCCAATTGAGCCGACACAACACCAATATCCTCTTTACGCGATCCGTTTTGCAAGATCAGCAGCTGGGCTTTTGCAAGATCTACAGCAGCCTGCACGTTTCTTACCTGTATTTCCGCTCCTTCTGTATCAATTACTAACAATGTATCACCGGTTTTTATATTATCGCCTTCTTCATAGATGAACTTTTTGACTTCACCCGCGGTTTTCGCGCTGACTGTGACATACTTTGCCTCAAGCGTTCCCATTGTTTCTATTTTACCGTTATTGTTCTTATTTCCGCAGCCGCTCAATAGCAATGACGCGGTTAACACGCTATACCCGATTACTTTTTGCATAAGGATTCTCCGATTTTAAATTTCTTAAATATTTTATTTCCGTCTTCAGTCAATAATCCGTGAATAATAATTGCTGTTGTCATTTGAAACGCATCTTTGTTCGCAAGACTCGAGTCCCATAAAAACTCAGGATTTATCACTCCTCTTATAGCAGAAAGCAATACCTGCATCACCAAGTCAATGGGGTAGGGTTTAAATACACCCTCCAGCTGTCCTTCGGTAAAGATCGCTCCGAAATTAGCGCGTATTTTAAGAGAACGGTATTCTTCAACTTTTTGCCATATTCGCGGATAATGAACCTGCATATCAGAAAAACACCGTTGCGAAATTCGCGCCAGCATACTGCCTATCAGTTGAATTGACATACACAGTTTTTCCACGCTGTTTTTCCCTGTAGAATGAATAATAGTTAATTCGCTTAGGTTTGCATTCAGATATGAAAACACTGCCTCCTCGACAAGCACTTCCTTCTTTTCAAAATTCTTATAGATGGTTTTTTTGCTCATACCGAGACCTACTGCTATTTCGTCCATTGATATCTTATTAAAACCTTCAGCGAAGAATTTTTTTCGGGCGTAATCTAATATTCGTTCTCTGTCTGCATCCATTGAGGAAACTATTTTAGTATATTGAGTTTCCAAAATAGTTATTAATTATATGAAAGTCAAGTAAATATTTTATTCATTACTCGGAAAAATATATGACTAACTCACGTTACGCAAAATGCGGCTAATATTGTAATTTTGTTTAGTTTTTGTCTTCAAAACAGGGCATTATTCTATAATTTTGCGTAACTTCAGTAACTAAATCCATTTGATAATAATTCCATTATGATTAATTATATTTCATTCAATCATTGTAACTGTTTAGGTAAAAAAACGAGTATGTTTTGTATCCTGATGAAAATGGTATAATATTAACCTCACCCCTTAATCCCCTCTCCTTTGAGGAGAGGGGAGATCATATCGATTTTGGTTATGCACAAATTCCCTCTCCTTCGGGAGAGGGCAGGGTGAGGGTTCCCTAAGTCATTGCAATTTAATTGATTACCAACATAGCCGAAAATTATCGATAATTTTACCGCTTAGGATACCTATACAGTTACGAATCATTTTTACATAGTAAAGTACGACAATAAATCTTGACAGAATATATACTGAAAGTTGAACAAACTGCCGGCAAATTCTTTCAATTTGCATAAATATTTCGTATATTTGCACTTTAAAAAATCTAAACTGTGGAGATATGATAGATTTTAAGACCTTAAATGGTGAACAAAAAGCAGCAGTTACTTATATTGAAGGGCCACAACTTGTTGTGGCCGGTGCAGGATCTGGAAAAACTCGGGTTCTAACATACAAAATAGCTCATTTACTTGAAAATGGATTTGAACCGCAATCTATTCTTGCTTTAACCTTTACAAATAAAGCAGCAAAAGAGATGAAAGAGCGCATTAAGCACCTTATAGGGGCTAAAGCGGACTATCTGTGGATGGGAACTTTTCACTCTGTTTTTGCAAAAATACTTAGAACTGAAGCCGAAAACATCAATTTTTCAAAAAATTTTTCAATTTATGATACCGAAGATTCAAAATCATTGGTCTCAAACGTGATTGAAGAACTAAAACTAGGTGACGAATTCGGGAACGTGGGGCATACGCGTCACAAGATAAGCTATTTCAAGAACTTGTTAGTTCTTCCAAATGACTATTTGCAAAACAGCGCGGTCACTCCTCAAGATATTAAGTTCGGTGAGATATATAAAAGATATCAAGAGCAGTTACTTGCTAATAACGCTATGGATTTCGAGGATTTACTTTTAAAACCATTAGAGTTATTTGAATCTAAACGGAATCTTCTTCAGAAATACAGGAAAAAGTTTTCTTATTTTCTGATTGATGAATTTCAGGATACTAATATTATTCAGTACGAACTGATTAAGATATTAGCTACAAAAGATGGATTAGTATGCGCGGTTGGCGATGACGCGCAAAGCATATACAGCTGGCGCGGTGCTGATGTGCGCAATATGCTGAACTTTTCAAAAGATTTTTCAAAAGCACAAACATTCCCGCTTCAGAAAAATTATCGATCGACAAAAAATATTCTCGGAGCGGCCGATTCAGTTATCAAAAAGAATCTCAATCAGTTAGAGAAAACTCTTTATACCGATAATCCTGCAGGTGAACCGCTCATCTTAGTAAAATGCACAGATGAAAAAGATGAAGCATTGCAGATTGCTAAGCTTATCAAGGAAGAAATATATCATAATAAGTTTTCCTTTAATAATTTTGCAGTGTTCTATAGGACAAATGCCCAGTCGCGTTCGATGGAAGACATTTTCCTTCGCGAAGGAATCGCGTATATCATAATCGGGGGAATAGAATTTTACAAGCGCAAAGAAGTGAAAGATATGATAGCATATCTTAAGGTTATTGCTAACCCTAAAGATGAAGAAAGTTTGCTTCGCGTAATGAACTTTCCGCAAAGGGGAATCGGCGTAACTACAATCGGCAAAATGGTAACTTTTGCGCGTAGGCATAATATTACTTTGTTTGAGACAATGGCGCGAGTGTTCGAGGTTATTGATATTAAAGAGAGAATTCAAAAGCACGTGAAGAATTTCAAAGTTTTGCTTGATAAGTTTATGAATCTAAAGTCGGAATTATCCGCGAGTGAATTAAGCCGTGCCCTTGTTGATGAATTGCAATTAGTCCAAATGTTTAAAGAAGAAAACACTATCGAAGCTATGGAGCGGCTTGATAATATTGAGCAGTTAATGTCTGCCATAACAGAATTTAATGTCAGCCGTGCCGATGCAACACTTGAAGATTATTTACAGGAAGTTTCATTAGTTGCAGGTATTGATATGAAAAACGATAAAAATAATGTTGTTTCGCTAATGACAGTTCATAGTTCAAAAGGGTTGGAATTTCCGGTGGTTTTTGTTTCAGGCTTGGAAGAAGAAGTGTTCCCGCTCTCTAATAGATTTAGTGAGGAAGCTTCCTTAGAAGAGGAAAGAAGATTATTCTACGTGGCTCTTACCCGCGCGCGTCAGAAAGTGTTTTTGACTCACGCCCGCAGTCGTTATCGTTTTGGTGAGGTGGCTTATCAGAACCGTTCTCGTTTCATTGATGAAATTGACCCTCAATTTGTATCTGAAGACTACGGTTCGGCAGGTCGTAGAGCCAATCGTAAATCTAAAAAAGAAATATATTATGAGTATTTTGAGAATGTTGACTATGTTGACTTCAAAGGAAAGAATGATGTAAGTCTGCACGTTGGCGCACGCGTTATGCACGAAACCTTTGGACTTGGAAAAGTATCACAGATTATTGGTGCCGGTGATAGTAAGAAAGTGTCCGTTGTGTTCGAAGGAAACAACACAAAACTTTTAATGCTGAAAGTGGCAAAGTTGAAAGTCTTGAATAACTGATTTCTCAAAGCAGTAAATTATAGCTGTTAGCATAGGTTTTGCGGGGAGATGATATATAGTGTCCCCACGAAAAGTCCTATCGTATTGATATATAATGCTTTATGGCTATTTTCTGCTGCGAATAACGCCCAAAAATGCAATAATTTGACTATTATTCGCAAAGTCGCGTTAAAAATTTGCGGACTGGAGTAACTGTT
>CAIYTF010000064.1 GCA_903929035.1 uncultured Ignavibacteriales bacterium | reverse complement strand
TGATTTTATTTCACTGCTTTATTACAACGGGCTGCTTACCATCAAAGAAGCCGGTGATTTCAATTTATCGTTCGAGATACCGAACTACGTGATAAAGGAAGTCTATTGGGATTTCTTCGCCAATCTGTTGAAGAAAACCGAGGGTATAGATGCTGATCCGCGAGAAATAACCAACGCCGTAATATCTATGGCGAATATGAATGATGTCGCGCCGATAACCGTAATAGTGGAAAATATATTAAAACAATTATCGAATCGCGATCATATTAAATTCGATGAGAAATACATAAAACTCCTTCTTTTCGCCTATATTTCTATGACAAAATCCTATTTCATCAAAAGCGAACCGGAAACAAACAAGAAATATCCGGATTTATTGTTCCTACATACAAACCGTTTCCGACCGAAATATGAACACCTTTTTGAAATTAAATACATCAAAAAAGAAAACGCCGGCAAACTTGAAGAAGTTAGAACTGCCGGAATAGAACAGGTGAAAGGGTACTTGGCTTTGGAAGAGATTATAGCAATAACCAACCTGAAAGCTTGGCTTATAATCTTTACAGGGGATGTTTGTTCGGAGTGTAGCGAGGTTGTTCTGAAATAACGGCTTATCGGCGTAAGGGTTATTCAACTTATCGCGGGATATCTGTTTTGTTTCTAAATATTTTTCTCTATATTTGAACACGATAAATTATTCTTGAATAATTCTATTCAGGGGTACTGTTGTTGGTTAAATTTCATTGTAAAATAATGTTAAATCACTTATAAATTATTCTTAGGAGTTACTATGGCAGTTAGACCGGGCGGCGAGTTAGCCGCGAGACCGCTTCATTTTATCTTGATAGCCGATTGTTCGGGTTCTATGTCCGATAATGGTAAGATTCAAGCGTTGAATAACGCTATCAGAGAAGCTATTCCCCATATGCAAACGTCTTCGGACGATAACCCGAATGCCCAGGTTTTTGTGAGGGCAATCAAATTTTCAAGCGGAGCGAGCTGGCACATAGAAAAGCCGACACCTGTGGAAGATTTTAAATGGTTTGATTTACAGGCAAGCGGGGTGACGGATATGGGTAAGGCTTTGAAAATGGTGGCGGATGAACTGAAAATGCCGCCAATGACCGACCGCGCGCTTCCTCCGGTACTCGTGCTTATGTCGGACGGGCAGCCAACCGATAGTTTTGAAGACGGATTGGCGGAGCTAATGGCACAGGGATGGGGTAAGAAAGCGGTAAGAATCGCGATTGCTATTGGCGATGATTGCGATTTGGATGTTTTGCAAAAATTCATCGGTCATAATGAAATGAAGCCTCTTCAGGCAAATAACGCTGAAGCATTAGTTAATTATATTAGATGGGTATCCACCGCGGTGCTGAAGTCCGCGTCTTCCCCCGCGAGTCAAAGTCAAGAAAATCAGGTTTCAGGATTAAATATTCCGATACCTGTCGCGCCGGTTAATAATGTGCCAAACTCTGCCGATGATGTTTGGTGAAAATATATGCAAAACATTGAAAGGAAAGTGCCTTGGAATGTAATCGCCGAAAGCGTGAGAGGCAGTTCTCACAAGCGTAACGGGCTTCCTAATCAGGACGCGTATCTTGTTACCAAGTTGGAAGGAGCGGATAGCTCGCTGATTCTCGCGGTTTCTGATGGTCACGGCAGCGCGTTTTCGTTCCGAAGCGACCAAGGCGCGAGAATGGCGGTTCGGATTTGTTCCGATCTGTTAACCGAAATGGTACGCGAAAGTTCGCGATCTCAAAACAGGGCGAGTGAAATCAAAAGGGCAGTTGAAGAAAAACTGCCCAAAGAGATTGTCCGCGAATGGAGAGAGAAAATAGATAAACATCTTAAGGCTTATCCGATTAGTCCGGAAGAATTGGATGTTTTATCGACCGCGAGGGGCGACTCGGCAAAAGATCGCGTAAGCGGCAATCCTTATATTATTTATGGAGCGACCTTATTAGCAGCCTTGATAACGGATTCTTTTATAATATATATCCAATTGGGTGATGGCGATATCCTTTCCGTGTCGCGGGAAGGCGAAATACATTGCCCTATTCCACGGGATGAACGGTTAATCGGGAATGAAACCACATCGCTTTGTACGAAGGAAGCTTGGAGGGATTTTTACATAAATTTTCAGCAGCTGATCGATCAGCCGCCGCGATTGATTCTTCTTTCCACCGATGGTTTTTCCAATTCATTTATAGACAATAGAGCTTTTCAAAAAGCAGCCAAAGATTTCGTTGATATAATTCAACAGGAAGGTCCCTGTTATCTTAAAAGCAATTTGGAAGGCTGGTTAAATGAAAACTCGGAGAAAGGCAGCGGCGATGATATTACAGTCGGCATTCTATTCCAAGATTTGCCTGCATCAGGCACGATAGAAACTAACAATTACACTATTTAAAAAATACGGACAATATGTATGCAGCAATTATTAAAAACCGGACAAATTGTAAAATCGGTCACTTCCGGACAAAATATAAAGATTGAAAGTTATCTCGGGGGCGGAGGTCAGGGTGAGGTTTATAAAGTGGATTTCAACGGCGGCAAAAAAGCCCTTAAGTGGTATTATCAGGGTTCCGCTACCGATGTACAGCGTAAGATTTTGGATACGCTGATAAAAAACAACGCGCCCAACGCTAAATTCCTTTGGCCCCAAGAGTTGGTTGAATCTCCGGATAATAGCGGATTTGGATATATAATGACATTAAGGGAGAGTAAGTATAAAAGCATAATCGATCTGATGAAAAGAAGAATCGACCCGTCTTTCGAGCATCTTATAACCGCCTGCTATCATCTCGCGGATAGTTTTTTTCAGCTTCATTCAAAAGGATACAGTTATCGCGATATTTCGTTCGGGAATGTTTTTTTCGATCCGGCTTCCGGCGATGTTTTAATTTGCGATAATGACAATGTTGCTTATGACAATCAGACAAAAGCCGGAATTTTGGGAACGCCCAGCTTTATGGCTCCGGAAATCGTGCGCGGCGAAGCTTTCCCAAGCGTTAACACCGACCGTTACTCTTTGGCAGTACTATTGTTTTATATGCTGATGATTAGTCATCCTCTCGATGGTAAAAAAGAGTCATCCATCAGATGTCTCGATCTTCCCGCGCGGAATAAGTTATACGGAACCGAACCTCTTTTTATATACGATCCGGACGATGATTCAAACAGACCGGTGCGGGGCTATCACGATAACGCGATTGAGTATTGGGGAATTTATCCGCAAAGCGTGCGTGACCTCTTTACCAAGGCGTTTACCGAAGGTATCAAAGACCCTATGCACGGCAGGGTTGTGGAGAGTCAATGGAAGCAGGTTATGATAGGGCTAAGGGATTCCTTAATATACTGCGGAAATTGCGGAGCAGAAAATTTTTATGATCAGGTGCTTCTGAAAAACGGGCAAACCCATAACTGCTGGAGCTGCAAAAAAACTGTACAGCTTCCATTTCGTATAAAAATCGATAAGTCCGTTATTATGCTTAACTCCGGTAAGCAGCTGTATCCGCATCATATTAAGTCGGATTATGATTTTTCCCAGCCGATAGCACAGATGACTCAGCATCCGAGCAATCCGAACTTGTGGGGATTAAAAAATGTTTCGAGTGTAAATTGGATATTGACAAAAGCCGATGGGACGAAAGCCGAGGTTGAACCGGGTAAAAGCGCAAGTATCGCTGTCGGGAATAAAATAAATTTCGGACCCAAAGAGGGAGAGATTAGTTTTTAGAACAAGCGAATGAAACATAAAACATTTTGTAACTGTTTAGGTCATTTGCGTTATGTATTGTATAAAAACCCACCCCTGCCCCTCCCTTATAAAGGGAGGGGAATTAGAAATTGATTTGCTTTCCCTCCCTTTATAAGGGAGGGGCAGGGGTGGGTTCCTTTTGCGGTATATAAATCATTGTAATTTAATAGATTACGAACATAGCCGAAAACTTTACCATTTAGGATACCTAAACAGTTACAACATTTTTTGAATTTAACGAGTATTATGAAAAATAAGTTACGCGACATTATACTTCAATACGGATTGAATGTCGTTGAAGAAAAAAAGAAACTTGAATCGCTGATGAACGACTTGCTGGTTAATGAGAGCAGGCGGGAACTGAATATATTAAAAACCGCTTTGCGCGAAGGCATTGTTAAAGAACTGAAAGACAGTGGTGAATCGCGGGCGGCGATTTGCGTTGTAAAATTACGCGATGAACACGGGATTGACAATAGTTTATCGGTTTGGACGGTTGGAACGTGGCTGTTCGCGATTTTTGGAAAAGAGTTTGTTGTCGGTTCAAAAGATGATATGATATTTGTGAAAGGCGGGTATTTCAATATGGGAAGCAATGATGGATATGATAATGAGAAACCAATACATAAAGTCCGGTTAGACGATTTTTTTATCTGCAAGTATCAGGTGACACAAAGAAAATGGAAAGAAGTAATGGGTAGTAACCCGAGCAAATTCAAGGGGGATGATTTACCTGTGGAACAAGTAAGTTGGAATGATGTTCAGAAATATATCGGTAAGCTAAACGCGAATACCGATAAGAAATACCGTTTACCAACAGAAGCAGAGTGGGAATACGTTGCCCAAGGCGGCAATCAAAGTAAAGGATATAAATATAGCGGTAGTGATAATATTCAAGATGTCGCATGGTATAATGATAATTCAGAAAGCAAAACACATCCGGTAGGTATGCAGAAACCAAACGAATTGGGTATATTCGATATGAGCGGAAACGTATGGGAGTGGTGCAATGATTGGTATGATGCGAGTTATTATAAAAACAGTCCTGAGCATAATCCTAAAGGAGCAAGCAGCGGAAGTGGGCGTCTCCTGCGCGGCGGTTCTTGGTACGATTACATTAATAACTGCCGTGTTTCGCTTCGCAGCGGCTACTACCCGGACTTCAATTACATTAATCTTGGTTTTCGTGTAGTTGAGGACTTATAAGCCCTTTGCGCTTTAGCCCTTTTGCCCTTAGAAACACGCTCGCGTGATTTTAAAATTGTCTGAACTTTGATTTTTGTGATTTGTATGATTACTGTGATTTTAGCTTCAGAAT
>CAIYTF010000063.1 GCA_903929035.1 uncultured Ignavibacteriales bacterium | reverse complement strand
TTGCAAGGATTTTAGAAACAGCTTGATATAACCTTCGCGGTCTTGGCGTCTTCGCGTGAGAAATTGTTATGGTTATTCCTAAATTGTCTGAATCAGGATTAAAGGATTGCAAGGATTTTTGAAGCTTGATAGTACTCAGATAATTATGTAAATTTGCTCATCCGAATTAATTAGTTTATAGAGGGTGCTTAGCTCAGTTGGTTAGAGCGTACGCTTCACACGCGTAAGGTCATAGGTTCGAATCCTATAGTGCCCACCACCTTAACCCCTTATAAATCAACAAGTTTACGAGGGGTTTGTTGTTCCTGCACAATCACGATAATTTAACAGTGTAACACAATTCGCGATTTGCAAAAACTAAGATAAATTTGGGCTGTTTTGATTTTAGCGAATCAATTGGCTATCTTTGTAAGCAATCAACAAATTAAATGGAAATATAATGAACGAAACATTTAGGCTATTCGTGCTCCCGTCCTTTTTAGAAGGATTCGGACGTGCTTTAGACATAGGTGCTACTGCCGGCGGATATAATAACTCCCGTTCCCCGCGGGAAGCAGACTTTGCCGCTATCCAATCCGATTGGCAAGCCCTTGGATTTGATATGTGGAAGGCTATTGAACAAGAAGAAAAGCACCAAAATGACAAACAAAAACAAGCCCGCCCCGCGAAATCAAAACAGCACCGGTAACAGGGTTGCATCGCGTACATCTTTATCCATAACCACGGGACCATTGCCGCATCCCGAAATACTAAGCAGATATAATAGTGTTGTTCCCGGAGCAGCTGAAAGAATTATCGTTCAGTTTGAAAAACAATCTATGCACAGGATGGAATTGGAGAAAAAAGTTGTCAATTCAGATATTAATAAATCATATTTCGGTATAATCTCCGCGCTTATTATAAGTTTGTCCTTTGGATTCTTAGGTTTTAAGTAACTATTTAGGTAGTCTTAGTATTCTTCGTTAGGAGAATAAGAGAACCTAAACAGTTACCAATATTTTTAATATATAAACGAGGTAAAAATGAAAGACAGAACTGTACAACAAAAATTTGCATAGAATAAAATTGCAAAAGCCAAACCCATTAACTATCTTTGCAAAATAATAAAGAAAGAAATTAATAAATGTTCCGTTACCTTAATAACGATAAAATCGGTAATCTTTTAGTATTTCTTGCTTCCCGGTGTGAAAAATTATGCCTCACCAAAGCACTCAAACTACTCTATATAATCGATGAAACCGCCGTGAAAGAAACAGGCGTGCCGGTCACGTGGCTTAACTATCAAGCCTGGCAGCACGGTCCGGTCGCGAATGATATTTACGAGGAAATAAGATCCGAAAGACACCACGTTCACGCGGCACACGAAATATCTACCCTTGATTTTATTAAAACAGATACCTCTTATAATAAAAAGAGAAAGCAGAATGAAACATTCCTTACCGCTAAAATAGATTTTAATGACGAAATATTCTCAGACTACGAAATTCAGCTCTTCCAGCGGATAATTGAAAAGTATGGACGTCTGACGAGTAACGAATTAATCGAATTACTTCATAAAGAAGGTTCTCTTTGGGATAAAGTTGTCAAAGAAAACAACCTGTACAAGGATTTTGAACTGCTAAGCGGGAAATCAGAACATTCCATACCCCTGTATTCGCTGAACGAAGGCGATATTATGAAACGGATGGCATTCAAATCCGCCTACGAATCTTTGGAATTCCAAGAACAGCTGATTTCATAGCTATATGGCGGGAATCAATGAAATACTACAGCCCGGGAACATTCTTTTTACCCGTGATTACGCTTTTGACGATGGCGGGAAACCGAAAGACAAACTTATGGTAATATTAGATAGTTCGGTCGATTCATTCACCGCGATATACTCCCTTACCACCTCGCGAGATAAAATTCCGCTTTCCGCGGTTTGTCACGGTTGCACCAATGACGACTCAATGAACCTATCCCACTATATGTTTGAGATAGATAAAGTTATCGGTAAAAACGGCAATGATGACTTTGCATTTAATAAAAATACGTTCATTTTTTATCGGCTAAATGTCATTGAAAAAGAACACTCATTTTTCGATAAGCTGTTAACCGCGAGGAACCTTAAAGTTATGGCTAAACTATCATCGGAAGAATATATAAATTTACTGAATTGTGCTTCCTCAAGTATCCATATCCCCAGAGTAATAAAGAAAAAATTATTAACCCGTAAAAACAAGCATAAATAGTAAACAGCCAACCCGCCAACAATTCCAAAACCAAAACCCATTTACAATTGATAATTAACCATTAACAATTACTATGATAGTAAATTTGTGATTACAATCGTATAATTATTATTAAATTTACGATTAGAATCACAAATTTCAAGGATATGGCTATGATTAATCGTTTATTAAAGGAAAAAATCAGGAAAGACCTCTTTAAAGGCAAGATAGTTATTGTTTACGGCGCGAGAAGAGTAGGCAAAACAACCCTATCAAAGGAGTTATTGCAAGAATTTAAGGAAACGGGAAAGTACTTGAATTGCGAAATTATTTCCGTAGAAAAGAGCTTGACTGATAGAGAACCTGAAAAATTGCGGGCTTTTCTTGGCAATTATAAGATAGTTGTTTTGGATGAAGCACAGGTTATTCCCGATATCGGCAAAATCCTGAAATTGATTAGTGATTCCATAAATGATGTCCAGATAATAGCAACCGGCTCGTCAAGTTTTGATATCGCGCATAAAACTTCAGAAACACTTACAGGAAGAGCCTATCACCATATCTTATATCCTTTCTCGATTTTAGAAATATGCGCGCAAAGTGATTGGCTGCAAGTCGAGTCTAATCTTGAGCGGCTGCTGATATATGGTTTGTATCCCGAGGTTTATTTGTCGGATAACGAAAGAGCGGTTAAGGAATTAGAGGAGATTTCTTCAAGTTATTTGTTCAAAGATTTGCTGCATTACGATGGAATAAAAAAGTCGAGGCTGCTAAGAAATCTATTAATTTCATTGGCATTACAACTCGGTAGCGAAGTTGGCTACAATGAATTGGCGGCTAAATTAGGCGTAAATAATATGACGATTCAAAAATATATGGATCTGCTTGAACAATGCCATATAATATTCCGGTTAAATTCCTTTTCGCGAAACCTGCGAAAGGAACTAACTAAATCATTTAAGGTTTATTTCTATGATAACGGGATAAGAAACGTGCTGATAAATAACTATAACCCGTTATCGCTGCGAAATGATTCCGGTGCGCTTTGGGAAAACTTTTGCATTTCCGAACGAATAAAATCAAACGCGTACATTGGGAAAACGGTTAATTCCTATTTTTGGAGAACCTACGACCAAAAGGAGATTGATTACATCGAAGATGCCGGAGGTAAAATCACCGGTTATGAATTTGAATTCTCGGATAACAAAAAAGCCGCGAGAAATAAAGAATTTTCCGATACATACAACGCGGAACTGCATACTATCAACAAGTCAAGATACGCTGATTTTTTTGAATTGAAAATTTAAGTTCCGAAAGAATAATCGAAAATAAAATTGTCTGAATCACGGATTACTCTGATTAAAGGATTACACGGATTAACAAATAATTGTTAATTCTCAGAAGCTAAATCCGTGCAATCCGCGTCATCCTTTAATCCGTGATTCAGACAATTTTCTATATTCTACACCTCGTCTTCAACGCGCGCACCAGCTTAAAAGTATTCTCATAGCTGCAGCTTTCCCTCTCGTTCATCAGGCTTTTTATTATCGCGCTGCCGACTATCACCCCATCGCAATGCGGGGCGACCTGCTTGATGTTTTCAGGGGTAGATATTCCAAACCCGACTAACATTTTATTGTTTGTTATTCGTGCCCGTGTCGCGCGTATCGCGTCAACTTCAACATCGGTAAACATTCCCCGCGCGCCGGTTATTCCAAGCACGCTCACGCAATATACAAACCCGCTGCTTTTTTTGTCTATCATTTTTACGCGGCTGCTTCCCGATGCCGATGTCGCGAGCAATATCACATCAAGTCCCTGTTTATTGCAGTTAAAAAAATCATCATATTCTTCTATCGGTATATCAGGAACAATAACACCATCTGCACCGGCAATTGCAGCATCGTTGAAAAAATTACTGACACCATAATGCAAAATCGGGTTTGCATATCCCATTGCAATTATGGGTTTACCGGTATGCTTTTTTATCGAATGAATATATGATAGCACATCACGCGTTGCAACACCGGATTCAATCGCCGCTTGTGAAGACTGCTGTATCACTTGCCCGTCCGCGAGTGGGTCACTGAAGGGGATTCCTATCTCCAGCATATCGGCACCTGCATCAAGCAGTCCAAATGCCAAATCAACAAAATTGTTTCGTGCCGGAAAACCTGCAGTAACGAATACCGAAAGTACTTTTTCTTTTTTATTATTTATAGTTTCAATTGCTTTTTGTATATGCGACATATAATTTTTTTCTTTAAAGCTGAATGTGTTTAGTAATTGTACCAAGGTCTTTATCACCGCGTCCCGAAACATTAACTATAACAATTTCGTCCGGTGTCGTTGCGGGCATAAGATAATTTAAGTACGCTGCCGCGTGTGCAGATTCTAATGCCGGCAGTATTCCTTCTTGTTTTGCAAGCAATTTTGTTGCCTCCAATGCTTCATCGTCAGTAACGGAAAAATAAGCAGCCCGATTTGTATCTTTTAAATAACTATGCTCAGGTCCAACGCCGGGATAATCAAGTCCCGCCGAAATCGAATGCACCTCTGATACCTGCCCGTCACTGTCCTGCAGAAGATATGTCATCATTCCCTGAAAAATTCCGGCAGTCCCCAGCGTAAGCGATGCACAATGTTTGTCCGTGTCAATGCCATATCCTGCTGCTTCAACTCCAATCATCTTTACATTTTTGCTATCGATAAACGCGTAGAACAAACCCATAGCATTACTCCCACCGCCAACACACGCGACCAAATAATCCGGCAGCCTGTTCTCGACAGCCTGAATTTGCTTTTTAGTTTCATACCCGATAACCGCTTGAAAATTGCGGACAATCATCGGGTAAGGATGCGGACCAACAACAGAGCCGATGATATAATGAGTATCGGTAACATTAGTAACCCAATCGCGTATAGCTTCATTGGTTGCATCTTTTAAAGTTTTGCTTCCCGATGTAACCGGAACAACTTTTGCACCCATCAATTTCATACGGAAAACATTCAGGCTTTGCCGTTCAATATCCACTTCGCCCATATAAACAACGCACTCCAGCCCGAATTTCGCACAGACTGTGGCAACCGCGACACCGTGCTGCCCCGCACCGGTTTCAGCAATAATGCGTTTTTTACCGAGCCGCTTCGCGAGCAAAACCTGCCCCAAAGCATTATTTATTTTATGCGCGCCGGTATGGCAAAGGTCTTCACGCTTCAGATATATTTTCGCTTTACCATAGTACCGTGTCAGGCGGTCGGCAAAAGTCAGCGGAGTAGGACGACCCGCGTATGTTTGCTGAAGATTCAATAGTTCAGAACGAAACTCAGGATCGTTCTTCATAGATAGATATAAAGTTTCTAATTCCGTTAATGCCGGCAGTAATATTTCCGGAACATACTTCCCGCCATACCTGCCAAACTTTCCCTTCAAATCGGGATAATCATAAATTTCTGTTTTCACAATAATACTTTCTGATACTTTCTAAATTATTTTTTCATCTTCGCGTGCTTTGCGCCTTCGCGTGAATATTTTCTAATTATTCTCACGCGAAGACGCCAAGACCGCGAAGAAAGCACGAGTTTTATTAACTTAATTTATCTTAGCGTGCTTTGCGCCTTCGCGTGAATATTTTCTAATTATTCTCACGCGAAGACGCCAAGACCGCGAAGAAAGCACGAGCTTTATTAACTTAATTTATCTTAGCGTGCTTTGCGCCTTCGCGTGAATATTTTCTAATTATTATCACGCGAAGACGCCAAGACCGCGAAGAA
>CAIYTF010000062.1 GCA_903929035.1 uncultured Ignavibacteriales bacterium | reverse complement strand
TACGAAAAAATGTTTTGTTTTTGAGCCAAAATCGAATCCGAAAAAGCTATTTTTGGGCTTTTTCGAGTGGACTCATTTATATTTTTCTAAACTTTTTTGTCACACACGCATTCAACCTAAACAGTTTCAAATGAATGCTTATATTTACGACATATTATTTGGAGTTTATTAATGTTCTTGATTGTATTCGGGGCACCGGGGGTGGGGAAAAGCACGCAGGCTAAAATTCTTTGCAAAAAGTTTAGTATCCCTCATATATCCACAGGCGAAATTCTGCGTGAATCCGCTAAAAATATAAAATCAATTGGAATAAAATCAAGTCAAGTTATAGCCAATGGAGAGTTTGTATCCGATGAAGTCGCTATTTTGTTATTGAAAGGTGCGCTTATTGAGAAGAATTGCCAAAACGGTGCGATTCTTGATGGATTTCCACGAACGGTTGAACAGGCAAAAGAACTGGATATTATTCTTGAAGAATTGAATTATCAGGATGTTGTTGTTCTTAATCTTATCGCGACTGAAGATGAAATAGTGAAGCGTTTGGTTCTTAGAAGAACCTGCAGGGATTGTCATTCCATATTCAATTTAGCTCAAACTGAAGGGATGCTCGCCTGTCCGAACTGTAGCGCGGAAAACAGCTTGTATCAACGCCCTGAAGACGATGAAAAAGGCATTCGTGTAAGACAGAAGATATTCTCGGAAATAACACTGCCAATATTGGATTATTATAGCAATTCCAAGAAAATAGCCCCCATAAACAGTCTTCAATCTATTGAAGGGGTCACGCGAGAAATACTGATGCGTATCGTGTAATAGGCGCGATCAGCCGATAGCACCTACCTTTTCATTTCCGTGAGTTTCGCGTTTTCAAGAAAAAGAATTTTACTCTTTGACTTTGTTATGAAGTCATAGTTGTGCGTGGCAATAAGTACGGCTGTACCTTTAATATTTATTTTTTTCAACAAATCGAATATTTCAGTCGTTGTTTCCGGATCTAAATTTCCCGTTGGTTCATCAGCTAAAAGAAGAACAGGATCGTTAATGATTGCCCGCGCTATTGCTACGCGTTGTGTTTCTCCTCCCGACAGCTGATCCGGCATAGCTTTGGCTTTGTCTATTAAGCCAACTTCAGACAGTGCCTCATTGACTTTTTTGTTCGCGTTGCTGCCCGCGTTGCCCGCGGCGTGAAGCACGAAAGATAGATTCTCTGCTACCGTTCTATCAGAAAGTAAACGAAACTCCTGAAACACGATTCCTATTTTTCGTCGTAATCTAATTAAATCACTCTTCGATTTTGGAGGGATTGTAATATTTGCCGCTTCAAGTGTTCCATTTTCAGGAAGCTCGGCACCATAAGTTAATTTAAGAAGTGTGCTTTTACCGCTGCCCGATTTGCCGGTAAGCAGAACAAATTCCCGTTCTTGAATAGAAAAAGATGCGTCATTTAAAATCATTCGATTTTTATAAGAGAAAGAAACTCCTTCAAAGCGTAATATTGAATTCATTTTTTTCTTGCTAAAAAATGGGCACGAAGTGATTCATCTGTTGCATCATCAAATGAAAATTCTTCAAAGCAATGAACAATTTCAAATCCAATCATATTTAGTGTAACCATAAAGAATGCCAATGTATAAATTTTTTGTTTATGTGTTTCAAATTCTTGTCTGCCATCCGGAAATTTAATGCAAAAATTATTCAGATGTATATTCTTTGATTCATCTCTATAACTATGCTGTTCTATGGTAACTCCGCGAAAGTATTCTGTCCGATAAGCATCGCTCGAGTGTTCTATACTTCCGTTAATCAGGCAGCAATCAAAAAGAAAGTAACCTCCCCGCGATAAAACCCGATATACCGATTTTAGAACTTTAGTAACGCCTTCTTTTGTTAACACATAATTGATACTGTCATATAGGCAGATTACTAACTCGAATATTTCATCTTTAAATGGCAAGGCACTAAAATCGGCAGCAGTTGTTGTTAAGCTGCCCCTTGATTTTGCAATCGCGAGCATTTGAATGGATAAATCGCTTAAAATATACTCAGGATAATATTTAGAAAAGTATCCTGCAAATTTTCCTGTTCCACCCGCTATTTCAAGTATTTTGCAGTTATTTGGAAGGTGTTCAGGCAAAATATTTTTAATGTAAGCTGCCCATTGACGATAGTTCACGTGATTCATAAGCCTGTCATAATACGGAGCTAATCCTGTATAAGTATTATCCGCTTTCAAATCTTATGTTTCCTGTTCATTTGTATTTGTTGCGCGAGCTTTATGGCGGCAATTAGGCTTGAACAATCAGCAGTTCCATTACCAGCAATATTGTAAGCTGTACCGTGATCCGGGGAAGTGCGAACTACCGGTAAACCAGCGGTATAATTCACTCCGTCTTTCCAAGCCAGCATCTTGAAAGGAATCAGTAATTGGTCGTGATATGAAGATAGAGTAAAATCGTATTTAGTATAGGATTTAGCTGCAAAAAAACCATCAGCGGAAAATGGTCCAAAATAATTGATTCCATCGATATGAGGCAGGAACAACTTTGTTTCCTCACTGCCAATAATTCCATTTTCGCCGCTATGCGGATTTATTCCCAGTAACGCGATTTTGGGATTGGACATATTAAAATCGTGCTTTAGCGAGCTATGTATTAATGATAATTTAGATTTAATCATTTTCGCGGTTAAAAGTTTTGGCACATCTCGCAATGCCTCGTGAATGGTAAGCAGTCCGCCTTTCATAATTCGGGAAACAAACATCATCATAAAATTTTGTTGTTTAAACCAGGATGCAATCATTTCAGTATGTCCTGAAAAAGTTGACCCTGCAAGCGAGATAGCTTCTTTTGAAATTGGCGCGGTTACTAAAACAGAATTCGGGTCGGAAAATAAAATATCTTTTGCAGCTGAAAGAGCTTCTAAAGAAGTATAACCTGAACTAACTGAGGGCTTGCTTATTTTCATTTTCGTGTTCGTGATGAATGTTATTCTAATGCCTATTTCATTCACTTTCGATGGGATCGGGACAAGGGTATTTGAATATTTTTTTTCGCTAATAAAAGGGAAATTGCAGTTCAAATAATTGTAATAGTAATTAAAAACATTTTTGGGAATTATAAGATTGTAGTTGTTCCTTGATTTACTAATAGACACTCTTTGAAGAGCTTTAATCGCAATTTCAGGACCAATTCCATTGCAATCACCGCAAGTGATAATAATGTTCATTATTTATCTGACAATTCAAAATTGCCATTGCCGGATACATCAATAAACACGAAATTTCTGTTGATTCGTTTATATATCCACACTTCCCCAATCTTTCCCGAGCGTGTAGTGATTCGTTCGGTAGTATCGGGAGCACCAAGTCTGATATACATCTCTCCCCGGTCCGTTTCTGCTCCGTCACTTCCTTTAATTGAATTAAATTTTTCATTCGCATAGTCCACCCGTTTAAAAAATTCTTTGGTATGGTCATTAAAAGTATGACCGCTGTCTGTCTGATATTTTTTCCAAAATTGCAGTAATTCAAAAATAAAATCTTTTTTGTTCTGCATATAGTAGGGAGAACTTTGGAGCGAAGTGTCAATTCGATTCATAATACGATACGCGTAATCTGGTTTTTCAAGCGAACGAGGTTTATCTAACCATACTTGGCATATAGGAGGCAGAGAAATTGTCTTTGTAGTATCATCGGCAACAAATGATGCCGAATAATATCCGGGAAATATTTTATTATTTATTTGCCTGAAGCAATAGATATAATACTTAGATAATGAATCAGGTTTAATTGACAATGTTATTTCATTGTCCGCGGAATCCACTATAATATTCCCTCTAATTACGCTGCTTACAAGTAGTGTATATGTAGAATCGGCATTGTTCAGTTTGAGATAAGAAACTGAATCAGGGGGATAACTGCTTAGCAATACTAAATCATAATCCAAAGAGCTAAAGGGAATAACACCGTCATAATTTGCCAATGTGCAGGTCAGTTCTGTAACAAACTTTCCGGTAAAACTTTCCCCCGCTATTATATTCGCGTTAATAGAATCAATAATAAAGTGGAATCGTTTAATTTCTCTATCAGCATTCAAATCAACAACAGAAAAAACAACTCTTTCTTTTTTCCCTGAATAGTTTAGTTTCACTATTCCTTGAATAAAATCATCGGAATTTGCTTTATCAATCGAGGAATATTTCAGATTTCGTACAAAATAATTCCTGTCAATAAAATTTCCGTTTGTATCACTTCTTTCAACAGACAAGGCAAATTTTGCAAAATATGAACGGCTGTCTTTTAAATAAATCAGTGAAGAATATTTAATCCGATAAGATAAATCAATAAATATTTTCCCGCTATCAGGTACCGGATGGCACTCTGCAAATATCCCTTTTTTATATGGAATCGGCTGCGCGAGTGTTAAAAATCCAATTAATATGAACAAACTAAATAAACGGGAAAAATTTGTTCGCATAATTAAAAAAATATTATTAAATGATGCAGGAAATAACTTAATAGAATTAGTTATTCATATTATTAAGCAGTTCTTTGTTTGTTCTGTTCAAGCGCATTCTTTCAATAAGAAATTCCATCGCTTCCACAGGCGAATATTCAGCAAGTAACTTGCGCATAATCCAGATTCTTTGAATTTCTTCCTCTTTAAGAAGTAATTCTTCTCTGCGTGTTCCTGAACGATTAACATTAATCGCGGGGAACATACGCCTATCGCTCAAATCTCTATCAAGTACAATTTCCATATTACCGGTTCCTTTGAATTCTTCAAAAATAACATCATCCATACGGCTGCCGGTTTCAATAAGCGCGGTGGCGATAATTGTTAAACTTCCGCCGTCTTCAGTGTTTCGGGCTGCTCCAAAGAATCTTTTTGGTTTTTGAAGTGCATTTGAGTCAACACCGCCAGATAAAATACGCCCGCTATGCGGCACCACGATATTATGGGCACGTGCTAAACGTGTAATACTATCCAATAATATAACAACATCTTCTCCGGATTCAACCAATCGTTTTGCTTTTTCAATCACCATATCGGCAACCTGCACGTGTCTATCGGCAGGTTCATCGAAAGTTGATGAAATTACTTCGGCTTTCACGCTGCGCTGCATATCTGTAACTTCTTCAGGACGTTCGTCAATCAGGAGGATAATAAGTTTTATTTCAGGGTGATTACGGGTAAGAGAATTGGCAATTTTTTGGAGTAGAATTGTTTTACCGCTTTTGGGAGGTGATACGATAAGTCCTCTTTGTCCTTTCCCGATCGGAGTCAATAAATCCATAATACGCATTGAATACTCGCCGGGGGCGGATTCAAGTGTAATTTTTTTTGTAGGGTAAACAGGAATAAGATTATCGAATAGTGTTCTATTACGTATTTCGTGCGGAGACAGGTTATTTACGGCTTCAACTTTCAGAAGGGCAAAAAATCTTTCTCCTTCTTTTGGAGGACGAACCTGTCCGCTTACAAAATCGCCGGTTCGAAGGCTAAACTTTTTTATTTGTGAGGGAGAGACGTAAATATCATCCGGTGAAGGGAGATAATTATAATCTGCCGAACGAAGAAATCCATACCCATCAGGCAAGGCTTCAAGCACGCCTTTGGAGAAAGACATACCATCGCTTGAGGTTTGGGCTTCAAGAATTTTAAAAATGAGTTCTTGTTTCCGCAAATCGCTAAATTCACTGATATTTAAATCCTTAGCAATTTGATTTAGTTCAATAATTTTTTTTGATTTCAGTTCGGAAATATCCATTGGCATAAAAGTACCTGTTAAATAATTATATAAAAAATTTTTGTTGTTTTGTTAAGTATGATTTTATCTCACCCAGCAGATACATACTGCCGGTTACAATCAATCGTTCAGTTTTCTCTCCGGAATACACAAAGTCAGCAACAAACTTACCGGGATTCTGATTCAATATCAAATTATGGTTTTGAGCCTCAACTTTAATGCAATTCAGCTCTTCAAAATTTAAAGCTCGTTCAAAATTAATCGTGGTTAATACAATATTATCCGCGGCACATTTTAAATGATCGATCATTACTTGAATATCTTTACCTCGTAAAGCTGTAAACAAGACTGTTGTTTTTGAAAACAGATTTGAATCGCTCTGCAATTCTTTTGCTAATTCTTTAATCCCGTCAGGATTATGAGCAGAATCTAATATTACTTGGGGTTTTGAGTTAATTTCTTCAAATCGTCCTTCAAATCCTGTATTTATTAATACTTTCTTAATACCGGTTTGAATTGAATAATTAGAAACTCCGTGAATAGAATAGCATACCATCGCGGAGAGTGCAGCATTCATTAGCTGATATTCTCCTCTTAATGGAGAAACTAAATTCTGCAATATTAGATTTTCGAAGCTCAAAGTCCCGGTTGACCTAAAATAATAATCTTTTAAGTTAAATAATATTGATTTTTTTGATTCTGCAACATTCGAAACAACACTTTCCGCTTCGCGGGGCAAAATTCCGCAAAATGTCGGATGTCCCGATTTAATAATTCCAGCTTTCTCAAAGGCTATTTTTTCAATTGTATCTCCAAGATACTCCGTATGTTCGAGTCCTATAGAAGTAATAACTGAACAAACAGGTTCGCAGATATTGGTTGCATCAAATCGCCCTCCCATACCGGTTTCAATAATCGCGTAATCAACAGAGTTATCATAGAAATACTTAAACGCCAGCGCGGTGGTGACTTCAAAGAATGTAAGATTGTTGTCATCGATAAATTGTCTATTCTTTTGAACAAAATCGATAATAGTAAAATCATCAATTTGTTCACGGCCAATTCGAATTCTTTCATTAAATTTCACAAAATGAGGAGAAGTGTAAATTCCGGTTTTATACCCGCACTCAATCAAAATCGCGGCAATAAACGAAGCACAACTTCCTTTTCCGTTCGTGCCGGCAATATGTATAATCTTTAGTTTTTGTTGTGGATTGCCAAGCAGATCGGCAAACAAAACCATATTTTGTAAACCAAGTTTAATGCCGTGTTTTTTTAACGAGAATAAATAGTTAATTTCATACACTTGCAGATATAATGACCGGTAATTTATTTACTTTTTGTCATTCCTGAAAAATTGAAAAAATGTCATCTGTTTCTTTGTCGTCTGCTAACAGTAATGAACAATTGCAGTAGAGTTTGATTTGCCGGAGGATCCTGAAAAACGAATTTTTAAAATAGGCTTATTGAAATATCGCAATGATTAATTTGTAGCTGAACTATTTAGAACTAAAATGTTTAGGCTGCTGTCAAGCAGATTATACCCAATACCTACGCAAAAATAAACACAGTTATTCTAAATACAAAAAGAAATTATTAAATATTTTATTTTTTTCTTTGATCTGTGAATTTGGAATTAGAGTAATTCGGACTTATTCTGCATTTTCAAAGCATCAACAACCTGTTTAACTTTTTGAGCTTGATCACGGCGGCAAATTAATAAGGAATCCGGTGTATTTATAATAATAAGATTCTCGACACCAATTGCTGCTGTAAATTTCTCCGGTGAATAGATAAACGTATCCATTGTTAATTCTGAATATACATCTCCGATAAATGTATTCCCATCTTCATTTTTCTCTGAAAGCAGATATACTTCTTCCCAGCTGCCTACATCACTCCAACGAAATGTTGACTTAATAAGATATACTCGTCTTGATTTTTCCATTATTCCATAATCAATTGAGATACTTTTTAGCTGTTTGTAAACTTCATTCACTAATTGTGAATATGCTTCAGTCCCAATTGACTGTTCAATTTTTTCAAGTCCAAAAAATAATTCCGGCATAAAGGTATGAATCTCTTCCAGAATGGAATCTATCCGCCATATAAACATCCCAGAATTCCAATAGAATTCACCGCTTTCAAGAAATCTAATTGCGGTCGCGTAGTTAGGTTTCTCAGCGAATGAAGCCACGGGGAAAATAGAAGAACTGCTTTTATTATCTTTTATTTGAATATAACCATAACCTGTTTCCGGGCGGGTAGGTTGTATCCCGATAGTAACTAAAGCCTTTTCCTGATAAGCAAACTTAGCGGCTTCTCTAAGATTTGCAACAAACAATTCTTCATCGTGAACCAGATGATCCGCCGGTAAAACAATAGTTATTGCATCAGATGATTTCTTTTTTAAAAACAATGTTGCTAATCCTATACAAGCCGCGGTATTTCTGCCAAACGGTTCAGTAAGAATATTTTCAGGATTAATATTCGGGAGCTGCTTTAGCATCTCTTCTTTTTGAATATCGTTTGTGATTATAAATATGTCTTCAATTGCAACTAATTTACTTATTCTTTGTACTGTTGCCTGAATCATTGTATCATCACCAAATATTTTTAATAATTGTTTAGGTGATTTTTCCCTGCTGCGAGGCCAAAATCTCGAACCAACACCGCCTGCCATTATTAGCGCGAAAATACGCATATACTACTCCTTTACTTTCATCATTTTAATCTTTCTACCAAATTCTTCTGCACGATTTAAATAAACAGAAATATCAACTTCTTTTCCCTTAACCAACGCGACAATAACAATCAGGCAAGCCCGCATTGCTTCTATTGTCTCTTTGCCGGGCATTAACTCTCTATGTTTTATCAGAAGCAATGATTTTGCAACAATACGGTGCATATTGGAGATAATCTCAATTCCGAATTTATCGGAAAGTTCAGCATTTCTCAATAACACTTTAGAATATGTAGTGTATTCATCGTGAAAAATATCTTCGATACCGATTCGTTTAAATAAATTATCCAAATGTTTGACTGGCCGCATTATAGCAATTTCGTATTCTTGAAATGTCAAGTCATTGAGCGAGTCTTCATCGTATTTTAGAATAGAACTGACTTTCTCTTCCTCGATAAAAGAGGACACTTGAGGCTTAGTTTCTGCCGCTTTTTTTGGTGCATTTACTTTTTGTTGAGCAGCGATAAACTGTTCTAATTTAAATATCGCGGCATTAAGTTGTGTAATATTTACAGAATCAAGAAACATAGCGATTTCCTTATTAAGAAGTTTGCTGTGCTCATTAAATTTTTCGCTCAGCTTTTGAAAATCAATTTTAGATTGGTGCAAATATGTATATACGTCCGTAAGTCTGATAGCAAGCTTCGCGAATTCAGTAACTTTCTTCATCTGTTTCAATCTCTCATCCAAAGGTGTCTGACTTAATATCATTTCTTTTAATAATCCGATTGCCTCAATCTTTTCATTACTGAGGTGATGGTTATTAGCAGACACGCTAATTAATTGGGAGACATATTGCTTATCGAAATTCATTCGGAAAAATCCGTGGAGCCTAAATCAACTTATTGATAATAAAACAACTTTAAGTTAACAAAAATAGAAATCTTTTATTAAAAAATACAATTTATCTTAATTATTCACTTATCGGGTATATGTTCTGGGCAGCCTTTTTGAAAAAGAACAGATTATTTCATAAGGAATTGTATTACAAATGTCAGCCCAATTCCAAGCATCAAATTTATTCAGTTCTTCTTCGCCCATTAAAAGGACTCTTGTTCCTGCAGATATTTTTTCGTCAAGAAGATTAATCATTATTCTATCCATTGACACTCTCCCTATTTGAGGGAAATACTTTCCCGATATAATAACCAAAGCTTTATCGGAAAGTGCTCTATTATAGCCGTCAGCATAACCAATAGGCAGAGCAGCAATATTGATATCGCTTTCAGCAGTATAGGTAAGCCCGTAGCTTAATCCTTCACCGGATTTCATTCTCTTTATAGTCTCAATTTCTGTATAAACATTCATTATCGGTTCAAGAGACAAAGGCCGCGGAATATCTTTAGATGGATAGTATCCATATAACGCTATACCGGGACGGACTAAAGTAAAATATGAATCGGGATGATTAAATATCGCGCTGCTATTTGCTGAATGAATCTCTTTAAAAGTAATTCCTTTTTCTTTGCAGGCTTCTAAAATAGAAGTGAACCGTGAGAGCTGTAGTTTTGTAAATTTCAAATCTAAGCTGTCCGCTGAAGCAAAGTGCGTATATATGCCTTCCCAATTAAATTGATTCATTTGAAGTAAATGATAGATTCCCTGAATAGCTTCATCCCATCTGATTCCCAAACGATTCATTCCCGTGTCAATTTTCAAGTGAATTTTCAGCCCGCTTAACGAAGAATTATTTTCAAGTTTCTTTAATACCTCAATTTGTTCAATAGCGCAGAGCGAAATAGTAATATCTAAGGCTTTTGCCTGAAAGATCAAATCATCTGCTAACGGTTCAAGCAGAAGAATTGGCTCCTTTATTCCTGCTTCGCGAAGCTCTTTAGCTTCTTCAAGAATTGACACTGCATAATAATCCGGTTTTTCAGTCCCCAATTCGCTCAATAATTGTGAAACTGCCACAGCCCCGTGGCCATAAGCATCCGCCTTAACCACCGCCATAACTCTCCTTGGAGAAACAAGTTTCTTTATTTTAAGATAGTTCCGTTTTAACTTCGAGAGAGAAACTAATGCAAAAGTTTTGCGCATACCACTTTTTGTAAAATTAGGGCTGAAATTTACGAAATATTTAACTTTTCTTTTCCAAATAAATTCTATTTACAAAAATTAGCTAAAATTATTTTTTGGTATAATTATTGAAAAGTATCAATAGTTTTTAAGAAAATTGTTAACTTATGGTTTGTTTTTTCTTAATTGTGAAAATATTTTACCAAAAATGATAAAGAGGTCTGCTCACCAATGCTAACTGAATTTGGAAAAGCGTTTACTTTCATATTATTCGCGATTATTTTTGTTGCAGCCGGAATTCTTACAGCAAAACTAATACGCCCCGCTCGCCCTACAAAAGAAAAACTCAGCACTTACGAGTGCGGTGAGAATCCTGAAGGAGCTCCTTGGGTAAAGTTCAATATTCGTTTTTATGTAGTTGCATTGATATTTTTGATTTTTGATGTAGAAATTGTTCTTATCGTACCTTGGGCTATGGTATATCAGTCTTATGGTATTGGCGGTTTTTTTGTAGGCTTTATTTTCATAATTCTCCTATTTTTAGGTATGTTTTATGAGTGGCGTAAAGGAGACCTTGACTGGGTACGACCGCGAATAGTTCCTCCGCGTCCAATGCTTAAAAAAGCTGCACCCGTGCAATCAGATTTGCCGGAAACTAATACTCTTTCACTTGAACAAAGCAATCAAGGTTAATCAATGGGTTTACTTGATAAACAATTTTCCGATGATAATATTATTTTAGCCAAAACTGAAGATTTGATGAATTGGGCAAGACTTTCCTCCTTATGGCAAGTCGGGTTTGGTTTAGCCTGTTGCGCTATTGAAATGATGGCAACTTCAGCATCGCATTGGGATTTTGACAGATTTGGTGTCATTCCACGCCCTTCACCGCGTCAATCAGATATTATTATTATTTCAGGTACTGTAACATTGAAAATGGCGATTCGCGTAAAACGCCTTTATGAACAAATTCCTGATCCTAAATATGTTATTTCTATGGGCAGCTGCTCTAATTGCGGCGGTCCTTACTGGGAACACGGTTATCACGTTCTTAAAGGGGTTGACCGAGTCATTCCCGTGGATGTTTATGTTCCAGGATGCCCGCCCCGTCCAGAGGCACTACTCGAAGGACTGTTGAAATTGCAGGAAAAAATAAGAAATGAAACAATGGTGAGGAAAGCGGTAGTATGAAGACACCTCAAGAAATCTTTGAAATACTTAAACAAAAATTTGGTGAATCAGTTATAGGGTTTGCCGATAATAAGCTTCTTGAGTTTGCAATAGAAATAGCACCATTAGCAATTGCTGAAGTTGGCTATTTCTTACGTGATGATTCAGAACTTTTGTTTGATAATTTAATTTTACTTTCTGCTTTGGATGATATGACAGGTAAAAAAGTAACCGAAGAAGACGGCAGTTTTAGATTTGAAGGCGGCACTCTATCGGTTATATATCATATTGAATCCACCTCCTCGCGTCATAAAATTGTTCTTAAAGTAGTTGTTCCAAAAGAAAATGCCGAAATTGAAAGTGTTGCTTATGTTTGGAATCACGCGAATTGGGAGGAGCGAGAGGCTTTTGATATGATAGGTATTAAGTTTCTTAATCATCCGAATATGATTCGAATTTTAATGCCATATAACTGGGATGCAGGTTACCCGCTTCGAAAAGATTATAAAAACCCTGAGTTTTATGAAGGTATGAAAGTACCATACTGATTATGATAGAGTGAGATAAGAAAAAGAAAATCAATATGAGTGTACTAAAAACAGAAGAAATGATATTAAATATGGGTCCACAGCATCCGTCAACACACGGAGTGCTGCGTCTCGAATTAGAGCTTGATGGTGAACTCATCATTGATGTGAAACCTCACGTTGGCTATTTACATCGTTGTTTTGAAAAGCATTGCGAGGCTCTTACGTACCCGCAAATAGTTCCTTATGTTGATAGAATGGATTATTTGGCTGCAATGTATAATGAATTTGGATATGCAGTTACAGTAGAAAGAATGTTAGGCATTCAAGTACCGGAGAGGGTTGAATATATACGGGTTATTATGGGTGAGTTCCAACGTATCGCATCCCACCTCGTGGCAGTGGGCACTTATGGTCTTGACATTGGTGCATTTACTCCTTTTCTGTATTGCTTCAGGGATCGTGAAAGAATTCTTAGTTTATTTGAGATGACGTGCGGTGCGCGGCTGCTTTATAACTATATATGGGTTGGCGGGTTATCACACGATTTACATCCTGATTTTCTTCGACTCGCGAAAGAATTTCTTCCGGATTTCAAGAATACTCTTTCCGAATTGAATAATTTGCTCAGCTATAATAAAATATTTACTGAACGTACCGCGAATGTTGGTGTATTACCGCTTGATACAGCAATAAATTATGGAGTAACCGGTCCAAATTTGAGAGCAAGCGGCTTGAAATGGGATTTGCGTAAAGATGATCCATACTCAATATATGATAAATTCGATTTTGATATTCCTGTTGGACAAGGATGGTATGGTACGGTTGGTGATTGTTGGGACAGGTATTATCTTAGAGTATTGGAAATGGAACAAAGTGTAAAAATACTTGAACAGGCACTTGTCCAAATTCCTGACGGTAATATTAGTGAGGCAATACCAAAGAGAATTAAGCCTCCTGAAGGACAAATTTACACGCGTGTTGAAAACCCACGTGGAGAATTAGGTTATTTTATTGTCAGCAAAGGCGGGTTGCAGCCCCATCGTGTAAAAGTTCACGCTCCATCTTTCATACATCTTGGTCTCCTTGGTGAATTATGTAAAGGGCATTTTGTTGCCGATGTTATTGCAATTCTTGGAAGTATTGATATTGTATTAGGCGAGGTTGACCGATGATGATCTACGATTTTTTTATTTCAATATTTCATAATGAATTGATAGCAGCATTTCTTAATAGTATTATTCCTGTTGCTTTTATAGTGCCTTTTGCATTATTTGCAGTGTATCTGGAAAGAAAAGTCAGCGCGCATATGCAGGATCGCCTTGGTCCAATGCGTGTAGGTGCCCACGGATGGCTGCAATCTTTTGCAGACATCTTAAAATTGCTGCAAAAAGAAGATATTGTTGCAGCTAAAGCAGATAAAAAGCTATTCAATATCGCTCCTGTTTTAACATTTGTCGGCTGTTACGCGGTTTTCGCGGTAATTCCTTTTTCTTCAGCATATATTGGAGCAAACCTTGATTTAGGTTTGCTGTATATTGTTGCTGTATCGGGATTTGTTGTTGCCGGAATATTAATGGCAGGCTGGGGTTCTAACAACAAATACTCTTTATTTGGTGCTGTTCGTTCAGCAGCACAAATTGTAAGTTATGAAATCCCAACCACTTTAGTGATAATTACAATCATTATCGTAACAAAATCATTGAATTTATATGATTTAAGCGTAAATCAAACATCCAATATGTTCAATTGGATGATATTTGGCGGTTATGTAGAAGGGTGGCACAAAATTGCACTTATTCCATTTATGTTCATAGGTTTTATTATTATTTATATTTCTACTCTCGCGGAAGTGAACAGGACACCTTTTGATATTCCAGAGGCAGAATCAGAACTTGTTGCAGGTTATCATACTGAATATTCAGGAATGAAATTTGCAATGTTTTTTCTTGCCGAGTATGCTAATATGTTTGCCGTTTCTGCAATTGTGTCTGCAATATTTCTTGGCGGTTTTCAATCACCTTTTGGCTACCTCGGTTCTACATTGAATCTTCCTTGGCTGATTCCGATTGAACAATTTTTCTGGTTTGCTTCAAAAGGTATTTTCTTTGTTTTTGTGCAAATGTGGCTTCGCTGGACGCTGCCACGTCTTCGTGTTGATCAATTAATGGCAATGTGTTGGAAGTATCTTATTCCGATTGCTGTTGTCAATTTGTTAATTGTTGCTTTAATTATGGTTTTATAATTCAGACCGGAAATCTTCAATGACTACATATTTTAAAAATATTTATTCCGCGCTTTATACGGTGCTTGTTGGTATGAAGATTACATTCAAGCATCTTTTTATTCCGGCGGTAACTATTCAGTATCCTGAAGTTAAGCTGCCAATGGCAGAAAGAGTGCGAAATCGTTTGTATGTTAATATGGACGATTGTATAGGGTGTGATCAGTGCGCGCGCGCGTGTCCCGTGAGTTGTATTACAATTGAGACAGTAAAAAGTCTTCCAACAGATGATCCGGGAAAAACTTCAACCGGAAAGAAAAAAGCTCTTTGGGTAACGAGATTTGATATTGATATCGCCAAGTGTTGTTTTTGCCAGCTTTGTGTATTTCCCTGCCCAACAGAATGTATCTATATGACAGATGCTTATGAATTTGCCGAATACAACAGGGATAACCTTGTATATAATTTTGCAACTCTGACACCTGTGGAAATCGAGGAGAAAAAAGTAAACTTCGCGAAAATGGAAGCTGAAAAAGCCGCCGCTAAGGCTGCTCCGAAACCCGCTACATTGCCTGCTTCTGAAAAACATTCTGAGGGAGGTGCAGCTTGACTTATTACACTTTTGCATTTTATGCATTCGCGGCAATTATTCTTCTATCAGCTTATGCAGTGGTAACTTCAAAGAATGTTATTTATTCGGCATTTAGCTTAATGCTGACTTTCTTTGGGGTAGCCGGATTTTACGCGCTTCTTGGTGCAGATTTTATAGCGATAGTTCAATTAATTGTCTATGTAGGTGGAATTCTAACATTAATGTTGTTTGGAGTTATGCTTACGAATAAAATAACTGAAACTGAAATAAAAACGGGCGTGTTTCAAGTTCTTCCTGCATCAATTATTATTGGTATGTTTAGCGGAGTTCTAATTGCATCAATTTCAAACAATAGATGGACTGTTGCAGAAAAACTGAATAATCCGCAAAACTCATTGGTTGGTATTGGCAGCATATTAATGAATGAATACATATTAATTTTTGAGTTATTAGGCGTGTTGCTGCTAATTGCTCTTATTGGTGCAGCAAGCATCGCGAGAAAGTAACCGGAGAATACTATGAATATAACGTTAAATCATTTTTTGATTGTAAGTTCTCTCCTCTTTTCATTTGGATTATACGGGATTGTTACACGAAAAAATGCCGTGATGGTACTGATGGGTATTGAGCTTATTCTTAATGCCGCGAACATTAATTTTCTTGCATTTTCAAGATATTCAAATTCAATTGATTTCGGACAAGTTGCAGCTCTGTTTGTTATTATTTTGGCAGCAGCTGAATCAGCAATAGCACTGGCGATAGTGCTTAATATTTATAAGACATTCGTCAACATTAACGTTGATGAAATTGATAAACTGAGAGAATAGTAATTTATGAATGACATCTCATTTATTCAGGCAGCATTGGCTGTTCTTTTTCTTCCATTGTTTGGCTTCACTGTTACTTTATTTTTTGGTAAACGATTTAGCAAGATGTACCTGTTTGAAGTCGCCATCATTTCTATTGCATTGGCAATAAGCATATACCTTCTCTTTATGAAGCTTGTTTATTTTACAGATGCAAAGTTTGTAGCCCAAATACCTTGGATTAATATGGGTGATATGCCTGGTTTTGGGAAAATGGTGATTGATTTGGGAATAATGATAGATAACGTTACAGTAATAATGTTGTTCGTGGTCTGCCTGATTTCAGCACTCGTGCATTATTTTTCGATTGCATATATGAAAGGTGATAAACGTTACAACCGCTATTTCGCATATCTTGGTATATTTACATTCAGTATGCTTGGCATCGTGTTTGCTCACAATATGCTGATGATTTACATATTCTGGGAATTAGTCGGACTTTCATCATATCTGCTTATCGGGTTCTGGTATGAAAAGAAATCAGCATCAGATGCATCCAAAAAAGCATTTTTAGTTAACCGTGTTGGTGATATAGGAATGCTTGCAGGTATTTTACTGCTTTTTACTACTTATCACACCTTTACCTTTGATGTAATTTTTGAACAAATTAAAGCGGGACAGCTCCCGTTTAATTCAGGGTTTTGGATGACCGTCACAGGAATACTTTTATTTTGCGGTGCTATCGGAAAATCAGCGCAGTTTCCTTTGCACGTTTGGCTGCCCGATGCAATGGAAGGTCCCACGCCTGTCAGTGCATTAATACACGCTGCTACTATGGTTGCCGCGGGAGTGTATCTTACTCTTAGAATATTTCCTTTGCTGACAGGTGATGCACTCTTATTCATAGCTATAATCGGAGCATTATCCGCATTTATTCCTGCAACAATTGCTCTGACTCAGAACGACATAAAAAAAGTGCTTGCATATTCAACGATAAGCCAATTGGGATATATGACGATGGCTATTGGAGTTGGGGCATATTCTTACGCGTTCTTCCATTTAGTAACTCACGCGTTCTTTAAGGCAGGACTCTTTCTTGGTTCGGGTTCGGTAATTCACGCTATGCATCACGAGCAAGATATTCAACAAATGGGCGGACTTAAAAATAAACTGCCGATTACATATTATACAATTTTAATGTACTCTTTAGCAATCAGCGGTATTCCGCTTACATCAGGCTTCTTGAGCAAAGATGGAATTCTTGCCTCTGCTTATGCTTTTGGCGGACTAACGGGTCATCAGATATTTGCTTATACCGGCTTTCTTGTAGCTTTAATGACTGCTTTCTATATGTTCAGATTAGTATTTCTTACTTTTCACGGTGAACCAAGAAATCAACATAAATATGATCACGCGCACGAATCGCCTGCTCTAATGACGGCACCTCTTATTACTTTGGCAATTCTTTCAGTATTTGCATTTTACACTGCAAATCCTTTTGACGCGGGCAAAGGATGGGTAATGAGCAGTTGGATCAAAACTCCCGGAAGTGTTGTCCCTGAGGTTCTTCGCTACCCGTTTATGGTTGAGAAGAAAACCGAATCAGCTGAGAATGCTCACGAAGCAGCAATACCTGAGCAGCAAGTAAACATAGTTCATTCAGAAGAATACACCGAAGCAATGCACCACGCTCATTTGCCGGCGATGTTACTTTCTCTTTTGGTTGCATTAGCCGGAATCGGCACTGCCTATTTATTCTATATGAAAAAAGTTGTAGATGTGGATAAACTTACGAGCAAAATAAAACCGCTTTATTTATTCTCGTTAAATAAATGGTATTTTGATGAGCTGTATGCAGCCACATTTGTAGCTTTTACTATGGGAGTGAGCAAAGTACTCGCTTGGTTTGATTCATACATTGTAGATGGCATTGTTAACGGGAGTGCCTCAATTACAAAATATCTTTCTAATGCCAGTAATTTATTTGATAAATATGTTGTTGACGGTTTAGTGAATTTTATGGCTATCTTTAGCGGTTTTTTAGGAATTTTTGTTCGCAAATTTCAAACGGGAAAAGTCCAGACTTATATTGTAATGGTCGCTTTCTCATTAATAGTATTATTGTTTATTTTTATTTAAGAGTTTATTGATTAGGTAGGTAACTTAGAATGATGCAATCTCATATACTCTCAATCATCACTTTTCTTCCGGTTGTTGTAATGTTTATAATATTAGCAATGCCGAAGAAACAGGAGAATTTAATTAAAATCTTGACTTTACTCGTCACGGGTATTCAAGTTATGCTCACGGCTTATATTTGGATGCATTATGATTATGCAAAAGGCGGCATAAATGACATAAATTCGTTTCAGTTTGTTGAAAGGACGCCTTGGATACAGGTTTGGGCAGGGCTCTCCTGGATAAAAATGGTCAAGATAGACTATTTTGTAGGTATAGATGGTTTAAGTGCTCCAATGCTTTTATTAACGGCTTTAATCAGTTTTATCGCGACTCTTTCGTCTTGGAATATTAACAAATCTGTCAAAGGATACTTTGCTCTTTATTTGCTCCTAAATGCCGGAATGATGGGCGTTTTTGTTTCTTTGGATTTCTTTTTGTTCTACATCTTCTGGGAATTGATGCTTCTTCCAATGTATTTCCTTATCGGAATTTGGGGCGGTCCACGAAAAGAATATGCGGCAATAAAGTTCTTCATCTATACTTTACTAGGCAGCGTGTTCATTCTATTGGTAATGATTGGTTTATACCTTAGCGTACAAGATACGTTAGCTGACGGAACAAAAGTATTTACTTTCAATATGCTTGCAATGATGGATGCTAAGAATTTCACTCCTACCGGAATTCTTTCACTTGCTAATCCATCCAATATGAGATTTATAGCCTTTGTTGCTCTTTTTGCCGGTTTTGCAATCAAAATACCGATGTTTCCGTTTCACACTTGGCTGCCGGACGCGCACGTTGAAGCTCCAACGCCAATTAGCGTTATTCTTGCAGGTGTTCTATTGAAAATGGGAACTTACGGTATTCTTCGTTTTAATTACCCGATATTCCCTGAACTTACTAAACAGCTTGCTTGGTGGATTGCCGCGTTTGGAATGATTAATATTATCTATGGGGCACTTTGCGCGATGGCTCAAAAGGATTTTAAAAAACTTATTGCTTATTCTTCAGTTTCCCATATGGGATTCGTGCTTCTTGGAATGGCATCACTTAATTCTATTGGGATGTCAGGCGCGGTATTGCAAATGTTCAACCACGGAACGATTACAGCAATGCTCTTTCTTATAGTGGGTGTTATTTATGACCGTGCTCACACGAGAGATTTAGATGCCTTTGGCGGATTGGCAAATCAAATGCCAATCTATACAGGATTCACTATTGTTGCATTTTTTGCTGCAATTGGACTGCCGGGATTGAGTGGTTTTATTTCTGAAAGTTTTGTATTTCTCGGGGCTTTTTCAGAACCGGGAATAAGAGTAATTACTATTATTTCAACTTTGGGTATCTTGCTTGGAGCAGGCTATATGCTTTGGACTATGCAAAGAGTTTATCTCGGTGAATTGAATGAGAAATGGTCATCTATGAAAGACCTTGATGCGCGTGAATATGCTATGTTAGTGCCGCTCGCGATAATTACACTTGTTCTCGGAATTTATCCGTCACTTTTACTTGATATGATGAATTCATCAGTGAATAAGATGGCTCAGATTTTCGCGAATATAAAATAAGCAGTCGCGTTACTTCTAAAAAATAGAAATTATCAACTAAATTATATGAATACGAACTACTTTTTTGAAAGTCTAAACTTTCTCCGCCCCGAGGTGGTAATTACAGTTTTCCTGGCTGTGGTTTTGAGTTTCGATCTTGCATTCCCAAAACTGAAAAAGGTACTCCCTTACCTTACTGCATTAGGCATTATTATATCTTCAGGGTACGCGGTGCAGGATTTTCTTTCAATGCAGCAGCCTCAACCAATCAGCAGTGCTTCAAAACTTCCTCTGCTCGCCTTTGATGCGCTCGCGGTATTTTTCAAGATAATAATTCTTGCATCTTCCTTATTTTTAGTCATTTTTTCGGAAAAGAGCAGCGAGATTAAAAGCACCGTTGAACGATTAGGCGAGTATTATTCTCTTATACTTGGAATGATCCTGGGTATGCTAATCCTGGTTGCCGCGACAGATTTCCTGTTGATTTATCTTGCTATCGAGTTAATGTCACTCAGTTCTTACGTTTTAGCAGGATTCCTTAAGACTTCCACCAAGAGTACCGAAGCAAGCCTGAAATATGTTATTTACGGCAGTGTCGCTTCCGGCATTATGCTTTTTGGTATATCATTAGCTTACGGAATGACACAAACTACGAATCTCTTTGTCGCGGCTAACAGTTTAACGATGAATCCGGGTAATCCTATTTTACTTGTATTTGTTAGTCTGATGATACTATCGGGTATTGGATATAAAATATCTTCCGTGCCATTTCACTTTTGGACTCCCGACGTGTATGAAGGTGCGCCAATTCCTATAACTGCATATCTTTCAGTCGCGAGTAAAGCTGCAGGTTTCGCGGTACTGATTAGATTTGTAAAAACTGTATATCCTCCTGTTGACGGATTAATGATGATTTCAGCTTATAATATAAATTGGAAACAAATATTAATCTATCTTTCAATAATGACAATGACACTCGGTAATCTTTCGGCATTATGGCAGGATAACCTTAAAAGAATGTTAGCCTATTCAAGTATCGCGCACGCCGGAGTTGTTTTAGCGGCAATGGCTACAATGAATGATGAAGGAATTACTGCTATTCTGATTTATTTTGTTATCTATTTACTGATGAATTTCGGGGCATTCTTTATTGTTATGCTGATAAGAAACGAAATTAATTCTGAACACATTGATGACTATAACGGTTTAGGCTATAAAATGCCTTTCTATGGAGTGATGTTGAGCATCTTTTTGGTTTCTCTCACAGGATTGCCCCCCACAGCCGGCTTTATAGGTAAGCTTTACGTGTTTTTAGCATTAGTTAATTCAAAAATGATTTTCCTAGCCTTAATTGCGTTGCTAAACAGTGTTATATCCCTCTATTATTACATCAGAGTTATGAAACATCTGTATCTTATGGGTTCAAATGATCAAGCTGAGACTCTTAAAGTTTCATTCTCAAATATTTTAGTAGCTTTAATTTTGGCTATCCCCGTAATACTTTTCGGTATATATTTTGGACCTGTCGCCGATTTTGCCAAAAACTCGGCTGTGATGCTTGGGGTAAGGTAATTAAAATGAAAGATTTTTCACAGCTAAAAAAGAATTTAAAAAAGGATTTTTCTAACCTCAAAAAGGTTAAAGTCGCGGTTTTAGGTGATACCGCGACACAGTTCCTTGTACAGGCATTGCGCGGGAGCGGTTTTGACAACGGCTTTGATTTACAAATTTGGGAAGCGGATTTTAATCAAATAGAGCGGCAGGTTTTGATCCATCATCAGAATTATATGAATTTGCCCCCGAAATAGTTATTGTCTTTCAATCTTCTCATAAGTTACTCGGGAAATACAATAAGCTGAAAACGGAGAATCATTGTTTGTTTGCTCAAAATGAATTAGAATCTATAGGTGTCAAGTTTCACAAGGTTGTTAAAAATAACTCTCCCTTGTTATGAATAATGCGGTATAGGATTATGTGGCAATGCGGAATTTATTTCATAATTTAATTTTTATTTAAGGACAAAGCGGTGTATACGCGTTCAAAAATCACGATCGACCCGGAGATATGTCACGGCAAACCGGTCATAACGGGAACCAGAATTCTTGTAGGCAATATTCTAGGTGCGCTGGCCTCCGGCGAAACCATCGAAGACGTACTCGAAGATTATCCGAATCTAAAAAAAGAGGACATATACGAGGCACTCGCTTTTGGCGGCGAACTCTGCAATTTTGAAAATCTGCCTTATGGAACGCAAGCCTCTTGAATTTTTTTATCGATGAGAATATTCCGAAAATATGCACGGACTTTCTTTTATCCAAAGGTCATTCGGTTATCGATATTCGCGGAACCAACTATGAAGGGACGAGAGACGGCGCAATTTTCAAAATGGCTCAAAATGAAAAAGCGATATTTATAACAACTGATAAAGACTTTTTTCATAAAATACCGCATCTTTACGAGTTTCATTTTGGAGTTGTGGTTATCAATTTGCGTCAGCCAAATCGCCGAAATATTCTGTCAAAAATAGAATGGGCTTTGTTGAATATCGAGTTTGGTTCATTCGAATCAAAAGTTTTGCTTTTGCGCGACTCCAATTACATTATTTTGAAAAAATAACCGGCGAACACAACTTTGGTAAACGTCCGGATTTATGTTTACGTAACCAAAGATGTGAAAATTCTTCCCATACATCTTTGTTCCGGGTCAAATCGATAATCACTGCCGTTTTATTGCCGTTGTCATCAATCACATACTGAAACTCGTTCATAACACGCTCTTTCCATAATAATAATTTATTCAAAATATTCAAACTTGTTTCTTGGCATTTTCGGAAAAGCTGTTCCTCCGCCAAGTTATGTTGAATGTGTGAATTGCAAATTTATTATATTATTGAAATTATCAATTAACCTGCTAAGAAATTCACATATTACACGAGTAATTTGTTGAAGGGAGGGAATTATATACAAATCACATATTCTCTAAAATGTGGTAGGTAATACAAAAATACTATTGAAACAGGAGTTTTTTTTCTTATATTGTAACTACTCAGCCGGTAACCAAAATGAAGCATAACTCCGCCATTTATGGCGGAGATAAATGATGGAGTTCCTGCC
>CAIYTF010000061.1 GCA_903929035.1 uncultured Ignavibacteriales bacterium | reverse complement strand
GCGTGAATTTGCCCCCTTCGGGGACATATATGCTTTTTATCATTCTCCCGTGAGTTGTCACTCACGGTTATTCAAATTTAGTCCCGTTGGGACATAATATCCGTACCGTATATTTTCTTGATTTCAGGAGACTGAGTAGTTACAGTAAACCTAATTTTGCCAAACATTCATTGCTTCCGGAAATATTTCAATAGCGCGTGGAAAAGCCCCGTGCAAATATGAAATTATCATACCGTAGTTAACAATTGGAATATCCTGATAGGAGGCTTGTTTCAGACGCGAGAGCATTGCCTTTCTCGTGAGCATACATCCGCCGCAGTGAATAATAAGTTTGTAGTCGCGTACGTTTTCGGGAAAATCATTGCCCTGACTGAATTCAAATCCAATTTGTTTTTTTGTATGGTTTCGTATCCACCGCGGAATTTTTACTTTCCCTATATCATCTTCCTGAGCGTGATGGGTACAGGATTCAGCAATGAGTATTTTGTCGCCGTTTTTTAGCTGCTCAAACGCCTTTAAACCTGATACAAAAATACCTAAGTTTCCTTTATATCGAGCCATAAGAATCGAAAAGGTTGTCAAAGGAACATCTATTGGTGTATCGGCTGCAACGCGTGTTATTGCCTGTGAATCACAAATTACTAATGCCGGGTTCCGGTTCAAAGCAGCTAATGCCGCGCGAAGTTCTTTATCTTTAACTACTATTGTAACGGCACTCGAATCGAGCGATTCTCTAATGGTTTGAACTTGCGGAAGAATAAGCCGTCCCTTTGGCGCGCCAAGATCGATTGGCGTTACTAAAATTACTATGTCTCCTTGCCGGATTAAGTCGCTGCAAAGCGGCGGTTCAATTTCTTCCGGAATTGATACGGATATTTTATTCTTGAGGCTTTCAATAGAAGTTTCATCTTTTATAGATATATATTCCGGAGCGAGATTGAGCTGCGCGTTGGTCTCATCGGCAAATGGCAGGCTCATTAAATCGGATTTACTCCTCACCACCAGAAATGAAAGTTTCTCTTTTTTCAAGAAATCCATTTGCTGAATATCTTCCATAGAAACTGTATCATCTGCCGCGATAACCAATACTACAAAATCGGCGGTGCTGAGTGCTTTATATGTTTTTTCAATACGCTTAATCCCAAGAACACTATCATCGTCATACCCTGCCGTATCAACTAATACCACGGGCCCAAAAGGCAGCAGTTCCATTGATTTTGAAACAGGGTCGGTGGTTGTACCGGGTATCTCGCTTACGATGGAAAGGCTTTGTCCCGCGATTGCATTGACTAAAGAAGACTTACCGGCATTTCGCCTGCCGAGAAATACTATATGTTTTCGTTCTGATTTGGGCGTGTTGGACATTTAATTCAAGTTTTCCATAGCGGCTCACTATTCCACCAGTTTTTTGATTTTTTCTATCAAATGGGCACTCTGAAACGGTTTCGTGAGAAAATCATTACAGCCGGCTTCTACCGCCTTTCTATGGTCTTCAGGAAACGCGTGACCGGTTACAACTATAATCGGGATATCGGGGTTCCTTCTGCCGGATCTGATAACCCGCGTTAATTCCAACCCGTTTAGCCCTTTCTTCAGAGAGATATCCATCAGTATTAAATCGAATGATTGGTCTGTAAAGATTTTTAGCCCTTTTTCCGCGTTGTGTGCTATCACAACATCGTATTCTCCTTTGAGAACTGATGCAATAAAGAATTGATTTGCCGGATCATCTTCAACCACGAGAATCGCCGGTTTATGAGACAGCACTTTCTTTGGAACATCGGGAAGGCGGACTTCTTTTATCTCATCTGCCTCGCGCGGATTTTCAGATTTTTCTGAAACCGATTTATCAAACCTAATGGAAAATACTGCTCCTTCTCCTTTGTTACTTTTAACGGCAATAGAAGCACCATTCAAATCAAAAAGTTTTTTTGATATAGGAAGTCCAAGCCCAAGCCCCTCGTAGGGTCTGCTATAACCTTCTATTTCCTGGGTATATGGTTCAAAAATGTGGGATTGATATTCATTGGACAAACCTATTCCGGTATCACTAATTTTGACACATAGCTTATTTTCTTCATCCCTGTATAGTGCAACATCCACATTACCTTCCTCGGTAAACTTAACGGCATTATCAATTACATTACCGAACGCGATATTCAGTGCCGCCGGATCTGCAATAATTGTATCATCATCCGCGGTTGAATTGAAACGTATTTTTATTGATTTCTCGGCTGCCACCGAATTATATGTCGCGACAAGAGTTTGCAAAATAGAAGAAAGATAAATATCCATAATTTTTATCGGGAATTCCCCAACCTGCAATCGCGAGAAATTGAGAATCTGCTCTACCGTATCTATTAACCGCTTAGAAGATCTTTTAATTGACGCGAAAAAACGTTCGTCTTCTTTCGTAGCGTACTGCAAGAATGAATCAATTATAATGCTTGTCATCCCGATAATACCATTTAAGGGTGTACGAATTTCGTGTGACATATTAGCAATAAAGGCATCTTTTAACCTGTTAGCTATCACCGCCCTTTCTTTAGCGTGAACTAACTCGCCAACCATCAGTTTTCTATCTGTAATATTTTCTTTTACAGCGAGATAATGTTTAATCTTTCCGTAGCTGTCAAAAATTGGTGAAATTAAAGCAGACTCCCAGTAAAGTTCGCCGTTTTTCTTCTTATTATGAAACTCACCGTGCCATTCCTTGCCTGAGGTAATGGTATCCCAAAGTTTTTTATATTCTTCTTTCGGCATTTCGCCTGAGCTTAACACGCGGGGATTCGCGCCAATCAATTCTTCCCTCGAATATCCGGTTATTTCAATTGTTTTCGGGTTGGCATATTCTATATTCCCGCTAATATTTGTAATAAAAATTGAAGCTGGGCTTTGTTCAACAGCCTGGGATAACTCGCGCAGTTCTTCAACTGCCCTTTTGTGTGCTGTAATATCAATTATTGATGCAATGCAATATTCTCCATTTTCCGGAATTATTCCTTCAACGTGAACATCAATCGGTGCAGCACCATCGCAGGATAGGGTTAACTCGCAAATTTCTTTGGATTTGCCGGTAAATACTTTTTCGAGGAAAAGATTGAAGATTGGTCTCGCGGCTTCTGATACGAAAAAACGAAACATAGAGTTAATTAAACGCGAACGGTCTTTGCCTATCATTCGCGCGGTGCAGAAGTTCAGTTCTAGTATAGTGCCTTCCTTGGAAAGTGTAACATAGCCCGATGGTGTGAAATCATATAACTCAGAATACTTTTCACTGGCAGCAAGCGCGGCAGCCTTTGCCAGTATTAGCTCTTCATTCTGCATTTCCAGCTCGATCTGGTGAACTTCAAGTTCGTGAATGAGCTTCTTCATTTCCATCTCTGAAAGAGGCATTGTTGATTTTGGGTGCTTCTTTTTCAGATGTTCTTCAGCTTTTTCGCGAAGAATTTTGTCTTCCAGATTTTTATCTTTTGTCATAATAATCCAATATTCTTACTGATGATCTAAATTTTAGAAATGTTGTGAAATTTACTAATGAAAAGATACGTTGTTTTTTGGAAAGATTCACACGAAAAATAAATTTCGTTAGCATTTTTAATGGTAAATTGTTAATGGTCAGATAATTAACAACTAACCATTTACAATTAACAATGCCCGCCCAATAAAATTGTCTGAACTATGATTTTTGTGATTAATATGATTTAGAATGATTTCAGCTTCATTTTGCCATCATACTAATCACAAAAATTCCATCCAACTGTCTATAAGTTGTTGATATTTAAACACTTGCAAATGCGATATTTCCAGCCGGAATCAGCAATAAAATGCCTAAAGTTAGCTGCTCTGTGCTATTTTGGCAGCCAATATCTTGGAATCATAGTTCAGACAATTCAGACAATTAATTCAAAATCATCATCACTCAGGTTATAGTATTTCTTGTAGTATTTTTTGGTGAATGAAACTCCCTGCTGCTGAAGGGTTTTGTCGCGTTCTGCAAGCGCGCCGTTAATTTCGCCTTCTTCATATAGTTCAAATTGAGGGAAAAGAGTTTGGTGCGTACAGGGGAAATTCAGGTTTAATGCCATTCTTATCAAACCGGAGACTGTTTTTTCTACCAATCGTTTATCGCCGTGTACAAGGTTGTGATAAATATCGAGATGTGTTTTTGCAGCCGCGTATGTGCCTTTGCTTTGGATTTCAGTGGTTAATGTCTGGGCAATAATTGCTTTGGATATTTCCGAATTGCAAAACTCAAGCAGTTTTTTATAGACATCCGATGTATATGTTTTTGAACTATCGAGAAAAGAAATATTGGAGTCATCCGGAAGAACCGCGTAGGTATCTGTCATCATCTGCTGAACTGTATCAAGCAGTTTATCAGAGTCGTCTTTTGATGCAGTGCGTGGAATTTTTGCCAGCAGGAAAGGCATTCCGTATTTTTCCGTGAATGTTACCCAAGAGTCGAAACCGGAGCGTTTGAACGTGACGGGCCAGAAACAACGGCTGAGTATTTTTTCGCCGTAAGGATTCGCGTATGTTGCCTGATGCTGCACTACAATAAATTTATTCGCGGGCAGGTGTTTGTCCTCTTTTGCAAAATCACCGCGGTAAATAAGCTCGTTATTATCGTTGAAATAAAACCACTCCTGCGGTTTTTCTTCAATTGCCGCGGGGAACCATTTTCCCTGCCGATACTCCCAAATTATTTCGAGGACAGAGTAGCCATAGAAAACCGCGTCTAAAATTTGCGAGAACATCGTGTCGAGGTCAAGCTCGCGAAGGAATTGTTCGGTGAATGTGTCGCGTTCAATATTATCGCCGGCGGTAACACGCCATTTCAACATAGCGGTGCCGGCTTTGCGCTGCTGAATGTTTGCAAAGACGTGCGCGTCCGTGGTTAATTTACGGTATGCTTCGATATACTTCCCTGTTGTCTGCAGAATCGGATCGGGATCAGGCAATGCCTGCACCGCTTTCGCGAGTGAACGGAAAGATTCGCGGGATGAAAATATTTTATCGAGTTTTTGTTTGTTCATAATAGAAACCTATTTGATTGAGATTGAGAAAAAATAATTGTCTGAACCTTGGAAAATGTCTGAATCAGGAAAATTGTCTGAATCACGGATTAAAGGATTACGCAGATTGCACGGATTTTAGGAAGATGCACAGATTTCTAAAATCCGTGTAATCCTTTAATCTGTGTAATCTGTGATTCAGACAATTCCATAATTAACCATTAACAATTTTATCTATACCCCTGCAATATTTTGCTTTTGGGGCGGAAGTATCGTGATCGCGGGGTAATATCCGTGACGGGTTCGTCTGCCGCGGAGAGGGCGAGTGCCAATGCCCAGAACCTGTCCGCGTGAGAACCTGTTTCAGCGCGGGAGGCATCGAATCTTATGCTTCCTGTAACTGATACAACGCGGTGAACCGAGTGAAGGTCCGCGCGGAGTTCGTCATTATCGGGTATAAGTATCGTTCCGTTTTCAAAGTGCCGTTTTACTAAATATGCCATTTCCTCTTTACGCTTTGCGGTGAATTGCACTGCATCAATTTTGCCCGCGCCGAATGTATGCACGCAGTCCTCGGCAAGCTGCATTCCAAGTCCCGTTGCATCAATAGCGCACCGCCGCATTTTTGGGTGCTGTAATAAATCAAAAATTGTCTGCCGCTGACGGGAAAATGTTTCATTCTTCAGCACGCGGATAATTTTTGTAATCAATACTTCGCCTGTCTGTTCAAGCACGTAGATAACACTCAAATCGTTCTTGCGGGCAATGTCTATTCCTGCATAAAGGTCGCCGCTATATTGCAGCACGCCTTCTGTCAACGCGCGTTCGTCTTCACAGGCGCGGATCACGGGATAGGGCAGGAATGCAGTTGCTTCATCAATGGGGATGCAGCAAAATTCTTCGCCCCAGACTGTTTCATCGAAACAGCTTTTACGCAGCTGCAAGAGAAAATCCTGACGCTCGGCTTCGCTTGCAATACGGTTTTTGATTGTATCAACTAATCCCTGCGCCACTGCAGTATGAATATCTGTTTTGTGCAGGCTCCAAGGCAAAGCACCCTCCGCTATTTCCCGCGTGAACCGATAAAACAAACACTGCTTGCCGTTATGCGTGGAAAGTATCCGCACCGGATAACCCCAGGATGCAGCAGGCTTGGCTGCTTTCCATAGTTCATCATCCTGATCGTGATGCGCGAATTCATCGAGAACAACTTTACCGCCTTTACTGCGGAAGTTTTTCGGGTTGCTGCTGAGCGCGGTAATGCGTCCGCCGTTTGCAAAAACAATCTGCAGCCTGTTTGTATTGGTTTTACTTTTCAGCACGCGCTCGTTGTTGTTCGCGAGAGAAAACATTTCAGCCCATTGCCTGCAATAAAGAATATATTCTTTTGCCGCGGTTTCATCAGCGGAGCTAAACCACACTGCCGGCACCGAGCCGCGCAAAATGTCAGTAACATCTTCATAGCTTTGTGTATAGGTGGCACCAACGCGGCGCGATTTTTCCCATACTTTTACGATGCTTTTATCTTTCAGCCATTTTTCCTGAAACGGCAGGAAATGAGGTTTATTCATTATGTCTGCCCCAAATCATTTTGCATCGGCTGCCGCTTAATGCCTAATATTTCTTCCTCGATGAGCGCGATTGTTGCAGGTGAAATGCACGTTACATCCTTCCGCGTGTTGTCATCGTTATGCAGAATGTCATTTGCCGTTTTCAAGGCGGAGAGAGAACGCGCGACAGCATTGTATCTGCTTATATCCGGTTCTTCTTTAGTGAGTGAAATTGCCAGCTTTACCAAATAGAGCAAATCGTCCTTTAGAGCAGCGGTATCATTGACTGCTATTGATATTGGAGGATTGGCTTCCGGCGGATTAACAGGTTTCGCTTCTTTTGTTTTTTTTGATTTCTTAGCCATTCTTATTTTCTTTCATCCTGCATATGGACATCTAACTTGATTTCAACGCGGGATAAAATACCTGTCAAAACATCTTTGTATTTTATATCCTGTTCCATCAGGTAGAACATACGCTCAACATTTTCCTGTGTTGTTTTTGCAACTTTTTCCTGCTGGCGGTTAAACTGCTTGAACGACATCAGCCACATAACAAATACTATTACTGCAATACTTCCATTGCCGATTAGATTTAACATTTCCGGATCGAGCTTCATTTTCATATTCCTTAAAAATTCAGGTTCAAAACTACAACAACAAGTATGCACAAATCTTGTGCACGGGGCACTGCACCGCGTGCTGCAATAGGCAATGCACGGTGCATTAGAACGCGGCATACAAACGATGTTATGTTTGCATCCGTAATTATCGCGGCAATGATTTGTGCCGCACCCGTAAAAAAATAATTTGAAAGAATAGACAATGAATAAATGGACTGAAATATTCCGGACAGGAAAGCACACGGACTCTGCCGGCAACAGCCGCGAATGGACAGAGCAGGACTTGGACAGGATCGCGGCGGGCTACAATCCCGCGCAATATGAATCGCCGGTGGTGATAGGACATCCCGCTTTGAACGCGCCGGCATTCGGGTGGGTGGAAGCATTGAAAAGAAAAGGCGATACACTGCTCGCGCTCTTCAAACAAATCGCGCCGGAGTTTTCGGAGATGGTAAAGCAGGGACGGTTTAAGAAGATAAGTGTCGCGCTTACACCTGATTTGGGATTGCGCCATATTGGTTTTCTTGGTGCAGCCGCGCCAGCGGTCGCGGGTTTGAAGAATGTAGAGTTCGCTGATGCAGCCGCGGGTGTCGCGGTTGAAACACTTGTCGAGGAAACAATTGCCAATGAAGTTACGGAATCTTTTGCAAGGGAAGATGCACTGCAATTGCAGTTCGCGGATCTGCTGATGCAGCTTCAATTGCTTGATAAGAAAATAGAATCTATAACCTTGCCGGAAAAGAAGAGAGAATTACCCGCGAATAATCAGACTACGAATGCCGCTGAAATGTTTTCCCAATTCGCGGATGAGAAAACCAAGCACGGGTATCTCACTCCGGCGCAGGGAACACTGTTAATGAGAATTGTGAAATCACGCTCAAACACAGGTGATTTGGAGTTTTCAGAAAACACGCTGATTGAAACATTAAAGCAGTTTGTTGAACTGCTTCCGAAGCAGGCGGCACTGCACAGGTTTGCATTCAGTTCACCAAAACGCGATGAACCGGCAACAGGCTCAATAGAACATTTGAGTAAAATATTCGCGGCGCGGACGAAATAATTATTAATGGTTAATGGTCAATTATACAAATTACATAAACAAAAAAACAGAAAGGCTCTATTATGAAACTAAATCAAATTTCAGCAAGCGATGAAGTGACACAGACAGTGGTTGACAAAATGATGGAACGCGGCAGTGTATTGCAGTTTGCCGAGTTCTATTCAATGTCGGGAAATGCAGAGTATGCACGGCAGGCGGCATCGGCTTCCGGCGGGGCGTTCCGCCAATTGGACGCGGATTATTCAGCAAATATTACATCGCCGGTTTACAGCAATCCCGCGCTGCGTATTTTGGGCGACTTGGTGCAGGTAGATCAAGCACACGAACGAAGAGGCTTAGACGTCAATTCTGTTCGTGCTGCAGAGCTTCTGCATTTTGCCGCGAATCTGGGCAAACAATTCCAAAGTCACTTTTTTAACGGCGACTCTGCAAACTATGGCGAGCAGTTTGACGGGATGAAAGTTCTTACAGGACAATCGCAAACTATTGTCGCGGCTACAAACGGGTTGAGCATTGATACCGGTAATAGCGACACTGCAAAAACAAAGCAGCAAAAGTTTCTCGAATTGATTGATATTCTAATCGAATCGGTTGAAGGAGGTGCGGAGGTTTTGTATATGGACGGCAAAACACTTTCGCGTCTGAGCTCAATCGCGCGGGAATACCTTACTATCGGGAAAGACAGCTTCGGTAATCCGGTTCGTTATTATAACGGCGTGGCGGTTCAGTCCGCGGGCTACGATAAAAACGGATCTCGGATATTGGCACATACCGAGGTAACCGGCAGTGCCGCTAATACTACAAGTATTTACGCGCTGCGTTTCGGAGAGCGGGCTGATCTTTCCATTGCAACAAACATCGGGCTTGAAGTTCGAGACCTGGGTATAGTCGGCGCATTCTATACACACAAAGTGGAAATTGATGCTGCTCCCGTGCTGCTAAATGAAAAAGCAGCCGCGCGTCTCAGCGGATTGATTATTCCGTAGAATAAACATCGGAGCTGCCGGAATAACGATAGTTTCGGCAGCTTTGAATTATCCGGATTTTGAAAGGCGCGACAAAATGATTAGGTGTTTAACAAATAGCAATGACTTGTGTTGAGAACTCTGAAAGAGTTCAATCTGAATAACCGCGGGTTTCTTACCCGCGGATAATCAGAGACAAACGACATCCTTTTCCCCGATAGGGGGAACACTATGCTCAAGAAGTAGTTCGCCTCTTTCAGAGACGCGGGCTGGTTGTGGTTCGTTTTCCGCGGGTAAGAAACCCGCGGTTATTCAAATTGAACCACGCCGCGGTTCTATAAATTAAAAACTCGGCATATCTTTCAACTTGTTGTCGGTTTGGTATAAAAAGCTAAAACAGTGTTTATTTTTTTTTAGGAGTTATTATGATACAATTAATTCGTCCCTTGAAGGGGAACAGAAAGTACGCCGGTTTTCTTCTGGCATTATTTCTTTATACGGCATTGAACGTGATCGCGATGTTCCGGATTTCGGAATCGCGGATGGATTTGCCCGCGTATGCTTTTCAGCTGGCGGCTGGTATTTCTGTGATATGCGGCTTATTTTTTGGCAGCAACGTGCTTGAGCATTTTTCTGCAAAAGAGAAAGAAGAGAATAAATGAATAAGACTATAAAAACAATATCAGGCATAGCAGGCGCGGTGTTCATCGGGGTTGTGGTATGGCAGTGCTATATTAAATTGCCCGTGGAAACATCATCATCTTTCGATGCAGCTTCAGTGCAAAGCTCGGAACGATACGCGCGCGGAACTGTGGATACTCTTAGTCACGTGCAGGCTGTCGCGGCAAAATCTGTAGTGATGAAACGCAAACAACTTTCGGGAAAAGTGCAGCTGCCTGATTCAATCGGTAAAATATATGAAGCAGCAATTTTGGATTCAGGGCTTGCTTTACAAATGGAAGTAAAATTTAGCTGCGATTCGCTTCCGCCCGTTATCACGGTAAGCGGTGAATTTCAAAGGACAGTACTGAGCAGGATTGACACTCTCGTTGTTACAAATACCCGCGTGATTATTGAAGATGCGCCGTGGTATAATACATTTGCCGCGGGTGCCGCGGCGGCAGTTATTGTTTGCATTACTTTACTGACGGTGACGAAATGAAAATTACAAAAGTCCGTTTCCCGGAGAGAGAATATTTCAAATTACCGTGTATGAAGCGGCAGATAGTATTGCATCACACTGTTTCTTCTTCAGGGGAATTTGTTGATGACTGGTGGCAGTCCGATAACGGAACGCAGCGTGTTGCAACAGCGTTTATTATAGACAAAGACGGCAGCATTGTACAATTATTCGAACCTGAAAACTGGGCGTATCACATCGGCAAAGGAAGCAGCGTGAAGGACAATAAACAAAGCATAGGAATAGAGATTGTTAACGAGGGCGCGTTGCAGAGGCAGGCTGACGGCAAAACAATGTTATGGATGAATGGAAAGAAAGAATATCCGGGCAGCTATACAGCTTTGAAACAGCCGTGGCGCGGGTATTCCTATTTTGCAGATTACAGCGAACGCCAATATGACACATTGAGCGAATTGATTACAACATTATGCGGCAAGTTTGGAATACCCAAGAAAGTTATTGCATCGTACCTGTTCTCGGAAACGTACAGGCAGTTTGAGGGTGTAGTAAGTCATCACAATTTGCGGAAAGATAAATCGGACGTAAGCAGGGCATTTGATTTCGGTAAATTAATCGGGATGGAGAAGGTAGAAGTAACTACTCAGCCGATATTGTGATTGAAGTATAACTCCGCCATTTAGAGGCTGCGTGAAAACCATATTTCAAGCATTTTTTTTCTTTGATTTCAGCTAAAAAACGAAACATTTTTAAAAATAAAATTATCTAAAAGGCGGTGATTTTTTCACCGCCTGTAACTACTTTAGTCTCCTGAAATCAAGAAAATATATG
>CAIYTF010000060.1 GCA_903929035.1 uncultured Ignavibacteriales bacterium | reverse complement strand
GTTTCCAAAAAAATCCTTGCAATCCTTTAATCCTGTAAATCCTGATTCAGACAATTTTGAGTTAGAATGGATTATTATTGCAGAGTAAATTGTAAAAGTAACTACTTTAGTCTCCTGAAATCAAGAAAATATATGGTACGGATATTATGTCCCAACGGGACTAAATTCAAGAACAGGCTGAGAGTAGTTACGGGGTGAGGTTAATATTTTAGCATTTTCATCAGGATATAAAACATACTCGTTTTTTTCCTAAACAGTTACTTAATGTGTAAGTATTTACCATAAAAATTCTATTTTTGTCTATCAGATAATCAAAGAAAACAAAACTTCAGATGTATGAAAAAGAAAGATTCGATCTTGCCGAATCATTGTATAAAAAAGGAATTACCGATAAAGCTACATTAAAAGCAATTATTAAAGTTGAGAGGCATTTATTTGTAAAGCAGGGGTTGTTAAATCACGCGTATAAGGATTCGGCACTCTATTTGGGGCACGGTCAAACTATTTCGCAGCCCTACACGGTTGCATTTATGACAGAAAAGCTAAATGTAAAATCCGGCGATCCTGTTTTGGAAATTGGGACCGGTTCCGGCTATCAGGCGGCAATCTTGCACGAGATGGGAGCGCGTGTATATACTATTGAAAGAAACTTCGAGCTATATCAGGAAGTAAGTAAGCTATTTCAGAATATGCGCTTACATATTTATCCACGATGCGGTGACGGTACGATCGGGTGGAATGAATTTGCCCCATACGCGGGAATAATAGTTACAGCCGGTTCACCTTCAGTCCCGCCTTCTTTAAAGAGTCAGTTAGCAATTGGCGGACGATTAGTTATTCCTATTGGCAATATGAAAGAACAGGAATTATACATTCTTACTAAAACAGGAGAGGATACTTTTGAAACTGAAATTGCTCCAAATTTTCAATTTGTTCCTCTTATCGGAAAAGAAGGATGGAAAAGTTAGTAGTTATTATAACGGGACCTACCTGCTCAGGTAAATCGGATATTGCTTACAGGCTTGCACAGATGATGGATACTGAAATAATTTCTGCTGATAGCCGTCAAATGTATCGTGAATTGAACATTGGCACTGCTAAACCGCCAAAAGAATATTTAAACACGGTAAAGCATCATTTTATCGATTCTCATTCGTTAACCGAATCATTCGATGCAGGTGAATTTGAACAGGAATCTATAAATATTATTTCTCGATTACACGGGGAGAATAAAATTCCAATCGCGTGCGGCGGAAGCGGGCTATATATACGTTCCCTAAAAACAGGAATAATAGATATACCGCCAAATGAAGAAGTACGTGAATCACTTGACCAAAAACGCCAAGCGATAGGAAATGAAGGAATCTATGCACTTTTACAAACTGTTGATCCTGAATCGGCTGAGAAAATGATCCCTCAAAACTATAAGCGCGTTATGAGGGCTTTAGAAGTATTCTATATAACGAATAAGACTATCGGAGAGATTCAGAAAAACCATAAGCGGGATTTTAATCCTGTATTTTTGATGTTCGGGATTAATTGGGAAAGAGAAATTCTATATGACCGCGTTAACAAGCGGGTTGACAAGATGATGGAAGAAGGACTGCTTAAAGAGGTGCAATCAATTACGGCAAGCGAAAATTATCGCGGGCTTAACGCGCTTAATACTGTTGGTTACAAGGAAATTATCGCGCATCTTAATGGTGAAACCACGCTTGAAACTGCAATATCTCACATAAAGCGAAACACCCGGCATTTTGCCAAACGGCAGCTTACCTGGTTTCGCGATGAACCGGATATTAAATGGCTGCCGGCAGCTAATGAAAGCACTATTAGTAATTTTTGCGAAATTATTCACGCGGAAATTGTAAATTATCGTTCATAAAAAATGAACTTCTAAAGTTAAAAGGCAAAGGAATATTATAGAGTATGTACGAAGAAGAATTAAGAAAACAAAATACAGAGCAGGCAAGAATCACCAATCTCCGGGGGTATCTTTAAATTAGATGATAAGCAAACCCGCATCGCGGAACTGCAGCAAATAACAGAAACAGCGGGATTTTGGAACGATCAAAAGGCGGCACAAAAAGTTTTGCAGGAAATAAAATCTCTGCAAATTTGGGTGAACGAGTGGTCTGTGCTTGATGAACAAAGACGCGGCTTAGAAGAAATTATTAATCTTGCTCAGTCGGAAAATGATGAATCTTTTCTATCTGAAATTGAATCTGAGCTCGTTGGCTTAGTCAAAGGGGTTGATGACCTCGAGTTTAAAAATATGCTTAGCGGCAAAGATGATAACAGGAACGGAATCTTAACTATTCACTCCGGCGCAGGCGGAACAGAATCTCAGGATTGGGCTGAAATGCTGATGCGTATGTATATCCGTTGGGCAGAAAGGAATAAATACAAAGTTACAATAGTTGATTTATTGGAGGGTGACGGTGCCGGCATAAAAAGCGCGACACTTGAAATTACAGGCGATTTTGTGTATGGGTATTGCAAAGCTGAAATTGGTGTACACCGCTTAGTGCGCATTTCCCCTTTTGATGCAAACAAACGCAGGCATACTTCCTTTGCTTCTGTTTATGCAATTCCCGAGATTGATGATGATATTGAAATAGATGTAAATATTTCTGATTTGCGTATTGATACTTTCCGAGCCGGTGGAAAAGGCGGACAGAATGTAAATAAGGTTGAAACCGCTGTCCGAATTACGCATATTCCCTCGGGGGTTGTTGCAGCCTGTCAATCTGAACGCTCTCAAATTCAGAATAAAACAAATGCAATGAAACTGCTTCGCTCAAAACTCTATCAAATTGAAGTAGAAAAGCAAAATGCCGAACTTGATGAACTTGAGAAAACTAAGATGAAAATTGAATGGGGCAGTCAAATACGTTCGTATGTTTTTCATCCCTATAATATGGTTAAAGACCATCGCACCGACACTGAAACATCCAATACACAGGCAGTTATGGATGGTGAAATTGATTTTTTTATTAAGGCTTATTTACTAAAATTTTCAGGAGTTTAATATGGCAACAATAAAATTCAATCGCGGAGATACCCTCGTCCGCGAAGGCGAGAGAACAAATTCGATATACATACTTCTCAACGGGCGGCTCGGAATATTCAAAGGAGCCTTGATGATTAGTGAGTTTACTGATAAAGGCATTGTAGTTGGCGAAATGACTGCTATCCTTGGCGAAAAACGCACTGCAACAATTCGCGCGCTTGAGGATACGTTAGTAATCGAATTAAAAGCAGGTATAGATGCAATTATTGCTCAATATCCGGAAATAGCAAAAAAAATTATGATTAACCTGGCAGAGCGTCTAAAGCGGACGACAGAAGAATATTGGTTTATTGCTACTGAAATTAATCAGCAGCAGTTAGATAAAGCCAAAGAACAGGAACGTGTTGTATGAATCACGGATTAAAGGATTACGCGTATCCCGAAAAATCAGTGTAATCCTTTAATCTGCTTAATAATCCGTGATTCTGACTATATTCCTACTTCGCGGCTTCAATAATTTTAATAAATGAATCTGCTTTTAAACAAGCACCGCCGACAAGCGCGCCGTTAATATCGGGCTGCGAGAGAAGCTCTGCCGCGTTATCAGGCTTAACGCTTCCGCCATACTGGATAGTAACTTCAGCGGCAATCGCTGCACCATACAACTCGCTTAAAAGGGTTCTGATAAATTTATGAACTTCCTGAGCCTGCGCGGGAGATGCAGTTTTGCCTGTTCCAATTGCCCATACAGGCTCATAAGCAAGCACTATATCTGCCATTTGAGCCGCGGTAATATCTTTCAAGCCCTCTACAACCTGCTTTTTAATCACGTCAAAAGTAATGTTGCTTTCGCGTTCTTCTAAAGTTTCTCCAATACAAAATATTGGCAGCAGTCCTGATGAAAGTGCTTTTTTTATTTTCTTATTAATCCAATCATTGCTTTCACCAAAAATAGCTCGACGTTCTGAATGACCAAGAATCACGTACTTACATCCAACGCTTTTAAGCATAGAAGCTGATATTTCTCCGGTAAACGCGCCGCTATCTTCAAAGTGCATATTTTGGGCACCCAATGATATTTTAGTGTTTTTAGCGAGAGAGTAAACTGTTTCCAATGATGTGAAAGGCGGACAAACAACCACTTCACAATTTATTTTTGCCGGCATTCCTGCAGCCAAACCTGATACTAATTCAACTGAACCGTTAATATCATTTTGCATCTTCCAGTTACCTGCTATAATCATTCTTGCCATTCTTTTTCTCCGTTTATATTTTATTCAAAAGTTATTATTTAAAGTTACGGTAAATTTTCCTGCTAAAAAAACGCGCGTAATTCTGCGCGGGCTGTATGAACAATTTGCGATTCAGAGAGTTTGCGCCCTTCATAGTTAGCTGTTGTCTGTAAGTTAGCCGCGAGTCGGTAATCAAAATTTAACCGAGCAAAAAAGTTCTTGCCTATTTCATTTCCATTTGTAATTTCAAATGGAATATAGTTATCTGTTCTATTTACTATCAGCTCATTCCTTTCTATTTCTATACGCAGCCTTCCGTATCCGCCAAAAGAAAAATTCAACCGGAATATTTGGGAGTTGCCGTCAACTATTGTAACATTTATCGGGTAGTAATCCTGAACGCGTGAAACACCAAAGCTAAATCCCGCTTCAATCCAATTAATAGGGCGATATGAGAAATCACTGAGGAGGCTGCTTTTATCCAAATTTCTATTTCGGATTTTTGCGGCAGGGGCAAAAAGATTGTCCGTGCCGCTGCTCAAGTCAGTTTGATTACTAATCTCTTGAACCATTTGAAATTTTATTCGCAGGCTTTGTTCTTTCTTGAATCCTTTTTCAATACCTGAGCCATAAGAATTTTGTGCCCTGTTTTGTTGATACTGCCAGCGAATCGAAAACTCGTTACTATTCTCAAAGAGATAAACGGATTGCAGAAAATTTTGCGCTCCTCTTATAGTATTTTCATCGCTTAAGAACTTGGATAATTTCAAGAAATAAATATTATTAACTTCCGGTTCTTTACTATTCTCCTCAACACGTCCATAAGTTTCAAAACTAAGCGCGTCTAATGCCGCCGAAACTAAATCATTTGAATCCATAGTTTTGTTAAAATTCCATTTAAATCGAATCCCTGATTTCAGATCAATCACCGGATATAATTTATCGGATGGAATAGTTACAACAACATATTCTCCATCAAATGCAGCAGGTTCGTATTCATTTTCATCTTTAACGCCATTGTTATTTAAATCGCCGACATACCGATAATTACCAACTCCTTTTTGCACGGGAATAAACACTCTCTGCAGCAATGCCGATTTTTGAGAAGAGGCTTCGTAAGAAATATCGGTACTGAATTGATAAAACGGATTGTAACGTGTCAGTGATTTAATAAGTAGTACATCACTATTCAATGAACCGATTTGTTTAAACATTTCAGTATAATTTTTTTTTCGTGAACTTACATTTAACGATGCCTGCAGCTCCGAGCCGTTTCGAATATCAGCCGAAATTGAATAACCGATTGACCGAGACTCTTTTTGCATCAGTCCTTTTAACGGGAAGTAGTCATCGCGCCGAACATAATCCAAATTTAATATTATTCCGGTGACCGGAGTTAATATAAAGCCGGGGGTTAATTCAGAATATTTCAATGAACTCGCTAATAATGAATCAGAAGCACCTTTTTTTTCTGTTTTATCTTCATACAGAACATCAAGAACCGGTTGAATATATTTATACTCGTAAACATTTTTACTCGAAAACCGTGTCCACTTTGTTTTTGATATTTGATTGGAACTTGCAACATAATCAATATCGTAGTTAAATTTTAACAACGAAATAGGCCTGATTGAAGCCATATTTTGAATTCGTGTAGATTGAAACAGGCTTTGCCTATCAATGTGACCGTAATTAATATCAGTAGAAAAAACTGAACCCGATTCATAGTTAAGCCCTGCCTCACGCAGCCTTTCATTTTGTCGGGCTGTGCTTGCCGGAAGGTTATAAGCGCGGGAAAATTCAACTTCACCGACACGCTCCATTGTATTGAAGTTATTGCTTACAAAGCGTTCTCGTCCCTTTACTTTTAATGCCCCTAATTTTGTACCGGCATACTTTAATTCAAAAGGGTTTGATTTGTAAATAATATTATAGGCATATCCTGAATTTTCACCATTATCGTGAGATGAGAATCTATTCAAATCATAATTGCTTCCGGCGGTATTGATATCTAATGAGCCTAAAGCGGCTACGTTATAGGAAAAATTAATATTCATTAGCTGTTTCAGTTCAGGCAGCGGCAGCAAGATAACAGGGTCATAATTACCCTGCCCTGTACCAACATAAATAAACCACCCGGGACCCTGCCGGTTATATGAACCAATACCATTCCCGACATAAGTAAAAGTTAAAAAATAGACTGCCCCCGGTACACCCGGATTGTACCTGTAAAAAGTAACGTTAGCAGAATTAATGAGCGTGTCAACCTTTTCATAGACTCCTATCCGCCTTCCGGTTGAATCCGGAGCTGCAAGTGCAATTCCTGATTTTACTGCTTTGGTTCTGTCTCCTCCTGCATTCCGCAGGACTGTTTTATCACTGTCGGAAAGAGTAATATCAATCGGCGCATCTTTATCATCTCCCTCCCTGAAATAGTCAATGGATATTTTGACACGATCTTTTAAGAATGAAGTCTGACCGCCTGCCGCGAAGAAGTTTCTGGCATAAAACCTGTCTGTATATTCAAATTCAACTATAATTCTGCTTGCAGATGTAATAAGTTTATTCGGGGTAAAAGAAACCTGGGCATTCGCGTAGTCAATCGAGTAATCATTCTGTTCTCCTCTTTTTAAGAGCATCCCGTTTAGATAAACTCGTTCCGAACCTGCAATAACAATAATATCCTTACTGTTCGCGGCACTGAAAAGCTGATATGGTCCCTGTACTGCATCAGCACCATTAAACGAATAAGTATTGAACTTGCCTTTCGCGGCTGCATAAGCAAGGTAGCCGCGATGATTATCATAATTAAATTCAGTATAAACTCCCTGCAGTTTTCTGCTGATATTGCCGAACTCCCCGCTTGATTTTTTTATCTCATAATCGCCGAATGTCAGTTCCGCGTTTTTATGTTTTACCTGAATAAACACTTTATCTAACTCATCTAATCGTTCAGTATTTCCTTCCGGTTGAATTGGGGAGTTTTCATCGGTGAGAGCAGCAACAATATCAATATCATCTGAAAGTTTTCCTGCTAATTGCAGCCTGAATCCGCTTTGCAATGTTAAATCCTTGTTGCTGCCCACGGAAAAGCCCCTTATTATTGATCCGCTTTTCTCCATCCTTTTACCGAAAATACTTTCGGATGAAACAGGCACCGACCTTGATTTGAGTACCGACATTGAATCTCCGTTCAGCGCGTCAAAACGTTCAATTTTTCTTAATCGATACGATTTCTTTATATCCAATTTTACTGACTGATAGGTTACGAAAAGCGTATCAAAGATTGAATAGGCTAAAGAATCGCCAAGGCTTACGATAAGAGTGTTTGGTGAAATCGAGTAATCGCGTTTTGAAAGAATTCGTCCGCGTAGCTGCAATATTTCCGATTGAGGAATCAATGATACACCCGAGAGCGGATATAGATTTTTCAGCGTGATACTAAAAGTATCTTTTCTAATTTCTATTATGGGACCGGACTGTCCAAAGGTACCCTTTCCAAATAGAAAGAATACTATAATAATTAAATATTTTACCTGCTTCAAAAATATGTCAGAGCATCCGATTTTCCATAATGAAAGATACAGATAGGAATAATCTCAATCAACAACACTTTCTCACGCGAAGATGCGAAGGTTAGAGATTTAGAAGTAGTAAAGGTTATTTCTTTACAAGGACTAAGGACAATTTGTTGTACACTCCACTTGATTTATCATCAAAAATATTGTATAATTCATTAACAAAAAAAAAAATATATAATTGAACAACATAAATCAAGGTAGATATGCGATTAGTCAATGACAAAATGTTTAAAGCAGTATTTGGGTCCGAATCCTCTAAAGAGATACTTGCCGCCCTGCTTAACGCGATACTGAATAATTACCCCGAAGAAAGCAAAATAACGGAACTAACCTTGCTGAATCCATTTAGCGAAGATAATTACGATAAGATGGCGATAATGGATATGAAAGCAAAGGATAAGCAAGGAATAATTTCTAATATTGGAGTACAGATTATAGCCACTGATTACGTTAACGAGGTGGTGCTTGAACTATCAAAATTATTGACAGGGCAGTCCGAAGCAGGCGGGGAATATATACCGCTGACAAAAACAATCAGTATTTCAATCATTGTAGATAATGCACTGTTAGCCGGATTGGACGATTTTCACAATATATTTCGATACAAACATATCACTGAGAATTTCGAATTAGGCGATGTAACGGAGCTGCACTTTATAGAATTAAGCAAGTTTATTAAAACCCGCCCTGAAGAATGGAATACGAAATTAGACAAATGGGTAAGCCTGCTGAAATATGGTGATATGTATCAGGAAAGCGGACAGTACCCTGAAGAATTACTAAAGGAAAAGGAGATAGCGATGGCTATAGAACAATTCGGCAAAGTATCGGCGGATGAAAAGTTTATGTAGTATCGCCTGAATAAGTCTAAAGACCGATATTGTACAATAATAACGCGGTTCAAATGGATTTAGATAATTTATAGGTACACGCTTTTCAACACCAAATACCATTTCTCGTGTACTTATAAAAGCTATTATTTCATTTAATCCGCGTTTTTATTGCTCTATATCGATATTTTGACTTTTTCAGGAAACCCTACTTATCTTGGACAATAGCGATAGCGACATATAAACAGGCTGTCCGGAAAGCAACAATTTTAAAATCATTCATTGCTCAAATACTTTCAGAACAGCCTTATTTCAAATTAATATCTCTGTATTGAAAGGGTAAGTGCCCCGCCCTCAATTTCTATAGAGAATTTTTTTTCTGCAGAACTGTAATTATCAGTTTGATAGAGGTCATCTTCAATCTTAGTAAATTGTTCAAACCCGCTCGTGGTTGAAAGTGAAGTTGACGCGCGGATTCTTGCCGCGACATCTTTAGGAATAGCCAGCTCAATTGAAGCTGCACCCGCGCTAATTTTTACATCAGATTCAGCCTCTCCCGGCTGTCCTAATTTAATCACTGATGATGAAGCCCCTGACTCCATTTCCAATTTATCCACGAGAAACGCTGAAAGGTCAAAGTTGTTGGATGCTGCCCCTGTATGTAAGCTGAAATTATAGTGAGGAGCCGGATTCAACAGCACCTTAAACCCATATTTCAGCCCGTCCTTTGAATCAATGTGAATATTATCGGCTGCATTTTTAACTTCCAAGAACATTTGATCGCCTTCAATTATTCGCGAATTGGCAAATTCAGTGGTGGTATCCTGCGGGATAATCCGGAATTGTACTGAATCTATTTTATCAATAACAAAGTTACCGCCTCCGCCGTTTAATTCAAAACTAACTCGTTTAATAACGGGATTATATGGACTTTCATATATTTTCCCTTCATAATTTCTGTGTCCTTTCTCAGGCGAGAACCAATGAAATGGCGCAAATTTGAACGAGAAAATGCAGAGTGCTGCTGTCAATCCGGCTATGCCGAAAAGTCCTAACCTGATTTTCTCCTGCTTTGTCAAATATGCAATGCCAAACAGTATAAAAATTACGGGCCAGAATTTAAATAATCCGGACTCTGCAACACTAATATGAAATATGTTTCTAACTAAAATTATCACCCCGATAGAAAGGAGGAACATTCCCCAAAATATTTTACCCGGTTTCATTTATTTACTCCTTTCTTTTGATAGGAAACAAGCATCCAAACACCGACTATTATAAGTACAATAGGAAATAAACTCACGTTTTCAAGAAAGGAAAACACGTTTCGCAGTAAAAGTATTCCGCCCAACGCGACTAAAATAATACCGATCATATTTTTAGTTCCGCTATTCCCGTTCTGATCTAAAGGTTTGGAAATTGGTTGTTCTCCAAAATGCGGCGGTATATCATTTTCGGAACCGGTTTCCATTGGTTCTTGCCGAACTTCATTTGGCGGCATACCATTTCCCTGACCTTGTTCCCATCTGTTATTTATTGGATAAAGAGGCTCTTTTGGAACAACAAAAATACACGCCAGATAAAGCAGGAAAGTAATCCCGCCGGATAAAAAGAACGAGAGAACAACTATTAGTCTTACAATGACCGGGTCAACATCAAAGTAGTTTGCAAGACCTCCGCAGACTCCTGCCCAAATTTTTTCATAACGACTTCTAAATAAACGCTTGCTCATATTGCACCTATAATGTTTTTGTTAAAGTGCAATTTAGCTAATATTTTTTTGAAAATACAGCCTTATAGAATGAAAATTAACAAGTCTTTTAAGGTTTAATTTTTATGATTGAGGTACTCGAATGAAAGTTTCTAACAACATTTTAAATAATATTGTTTTTGTTTTTTATAAAAAATGATAACTTTACATAATAAAAGCAGAGTTTATTTTAATAGACAGTTAAAATAACCATCCGGTTTTGCAATGGAGCATTTTATAAAAAGGAAATGGGTATGACCTCAAATGAATTATTAGACTCGCATATTGAAGAAGCGGAGACACAGTTAAAAATATTTAGAGATGAAATTGCATTTTTAACTAAAGAACAATTAAATTGGAAATATGATACTCGTATTTGGACTATTGGCGAGATTCTTGATCATTTAGTAATTTTTAACGGCTCATATTTCCCGATAATTGAAAAAGCCATTCACGCGACAAAAGATAAACCTGAATTTGCAGATGTTGGTGAAAACTATATGCACACGCTTACAGGGAATATGATGATTAAAACCGTACGTCCCGAGAACAGGAACAGGAGCAGTGCCCCAAAATTGTTTCATCCTTATAAAACAATATATGATTATAGTATTACTGATAAATTTGAAGCTCAATTAACAGGGCTTATTAGGTTTATGGGTGCTTCCAAAGGGTTGAACCTTGCATTAGTGCGGGCATATTCTCCCGCGATTAAGATTCTAAAGTTTAATTTGGGTGATTGTTACGTGATGATGGTTCTGCATACGAAAAGACACATCGAACAGATGATGCGCCTTGCAGCAAATACCGGATTTCCGAAGAGTTGAGGGCGTGATGAATACAAAACTCATTACAAATCTTGGATTATTCGGGATTATGTTTGGAGCTATGACAAGTTTTGGCTTGATTACCCAGCAGTTTGAGTGGGTAGGATGGATGCTATATCTTGTAATTGCAGTACTTCTCATCAACAGGCAAAAGTCAGACAAAAAAATTATGGATGGCGCATTAGCAGGGTTTATATTTGCCGCTCTTTTCTATACTATGCAAACGCTGTTACTTTCTTCCTACCTGCAGTGTCACCCTGAATATGAAGTGGAAATTATAGCTCTATCAAAAGATATTTCTCCTGCATCTTTTATGATTTTTTCCGGAATGATTGTTTCAGCTTTGTACGCGATAGCAGTTGGACTATGTGTTTTAGGGTGGGCTAAGTTTGTGAAAAAACCAACAAAGTAATTTTTTTTTAGATAAGCGAGAGTTCTATTAAATATTCCTGTAATTTCCGAAGTGCTCTGCCTCGGTGACTAACGCGGTTCTTTTCTATTGCTGAAAGCGAAGCAAGCGTAGTTGTAAAACCTTCGGGAATAAAAATAGGATCATACCCGAAACCATTTGTTCCTGCCTGCTCCCGCGTAATCATTCCTTCAAGTATTCCTTCAAAAACTTTTATTCCATCATTGCTGATAAATGTTGTTGAACATATAAAGCGGGCATAATATGGCGGATCGAACTTTGCAACCGCGTTGAGAAGTTTAATATTCCGCTCTGCTGCCGAAGCTCCATAACCAGCGTACCGTGCAGAATAAACACCGGGTTTACCGCCAAGGCAGTCAACACAAAGACCTGAATCATCTGCAATAACCGGTATCTCAAACCTTTCAAAAACAGCTTTTGCTTTGATGAATGAGTTTTCTTCAAATGTCAATCCGGTTTCTTCAATTTCCCACCCGGGAGCAATTGTTGAAAGCATAACAAGCTCAATCTTTTCCGAACCAATCAATTCGCTAATTTCTTTTACTTTTCCTTGATTGGTAGTGGCAATAATTATTTTTTGCATCGATAATATTCCGCGGTTATAGTTTATAATAATAACTTTATAGGGTGTTGTTTAAAGTTACAGATTTATTTCTTCCTTTCCGATTCTTTATTGAGTCCGATTTCGTATAAATGCTAAAATACTATGTGCTTATTCACAAATAATATGTACATCCTCATCTTCGGATGTAGAGAAATACTGCCCCTTTTGTTATGAAGAAAAAATCAAGTAATTTTAGCTTACTAAATTATTATTAAAAGGAATTTTTATGGCGGCAGCAAAAAAACCGGCACCTTTCAAAAATGAACAGATTCTTGATTTTAGCAAACCTGTTAATTTCAATTCTCAAAAAGAAGCAATAGCAAAACTCCGAAAAAAACTTGGAAAAACACACGAGATAGTGATAGGAGAGAAAAAATATAAAACCAAACATACATTTAATTCAATCAATCCTTCTAATAAAGATGAAGTACTCGCGGTTTTTTATAAGGGAACAACAGAGTTAGCAGGGAAAGCTGTCGAGACAGCACACGATACATTCAAGGAATGGCAATATTCACCGGTTGAAAAACGTGCAGACATTTTGTTCTCAGCGGCAGAGATTATTAAGCGGAGAAGATTTGAAGTAAACGCGTACCTTATACTTGAAGCGGGAAAAAATTATGCCGAAGCAGATGCTGACACCGCGGAAACAATTGATTTCCTAAATTTTTACGCGCGCGAAGCTTTACGCTATGCAGGCAGACAGCCGGTGGTTCCGTTCAAAGGCGAGAAAAATGAATTAGTATATATACCGCTTGGCGTATGCGCGGTAATTCCGCCGTGGAATTTCCCGTTGGCTATTTTAGGGGGAATGACTTCAGCGGCTATTGTCGCGGGTAATACGGTAGTGTTAAAGCCGTCAAGCGATACGCCATTAATCGGAAAGTTATTTTACGATATTATGGTCGAGGCTGGTCTGCCCGCGGGAGTGTTGAATTTTCTCCCCGGTTCAGGCGGTGAAGTTGGTGATACTTTGGTAGCACATCCGAAAACAAGATTTATTGCATTTACCGGTTCGATGGAAGTTGGCATCCATATAAATGAATTAGCTGCTAAAGTTCAGCCCGGGCAAATCTGGTTAAAGCGGGTGATTGCCGAAATGGGCGGGAAAGACAGTATAATTATTGATGCTGATTGTGATCTGGATGCCGCGGTTGATAGTGTTACTGCTGCCGCGTTCGGATTTCAGGGACAAAAATGTTCCGCCTGTTCTCGCGCGATTGTAGATAAAGCAGTCTATAATGAATTTGTTAAAAAGCTAAAAGCAAAAGTTGAAACACTCCAAGTTGGACCGGCTGATGAAAACTTTGCTATCGGTCCGGTAATTAATGAATCCGCGATGAAAGGAATTCTTGACTATATGGAGTTTGGCGGAAAAGAGGGAAAGTTGTTATGCGGCGGTTTTAAAGCAGAAGGCAATGGTTTCTTTTTAGAGCCGACAGTATTTATTGATATTGCTCCAAATGCAAAATTATCTTTAGAAGAAATATTTGGTCCTGTTCTTTCAGTTATAAAATCAAAAAACTTTGATGACGCGTTAAAAATTGCAAATAACACGATGTTCGGGCTGACCGGCTCACTATATACAAATGACCGTGCAAAAATTGACCGTGCAAAGAAAGAATTATTGATAGGCAACCTTTATTTTAACCGCAAATGTACCGGCGCGTTAGTTGGAGTACACCCATTTGGAGGATTTAATATGTCCGGAACTGATTCTAAGGCAGGCGGACGAGATTACCTGCTTCTGTTTACACAAGCAAAATTAATGAGTGAAAAAATTGATGTATAATCACTTAAATATCGGCAATATTTGCACGAATAAATTTATGCATTTGTAACTATTTAATTTACAAATACTTATAGTACCTAAGCTATTATAGCTTTTTTATCATTCTTTTATCGCGAAAAATATTTCTTGCTTTGAAATGAAAGATTTATTAGATTTAGATACTAAAGTTTAGGGAATAATATTCGCTAAATCGTGTGATAAAAAGTCGCGGGAGTAGCTCAGTGGTAGAGTGCAACCTTGCCAAGGTTGATGTCGCGGGTTCAAGTCCCGTCTCCCGCTCAAACAAAATCCACGCGAGTGGATTTTGTCATTTCTTATAATATCCGGCGACGTACCCAAGTGGTTTAAGGGGAAGGTCTGCAAAACCTTTATTCATCGGTTCGAATCCGATCGTCGCCTCTGAAATGCTGTTTTTATTGAGCCTTTCTCGTGTATAGAAAGTTCGATTCAAACAATTTACGGATTAAGCAACCCTTATAAAGCTATCCTTAGATATATGCCACATCACTGTATCGTAATATACCCTAATCTGAGTTTTTTCTTCATCAGCGTTTTTACCGGTTAATTTTTTCAATAGATATTGAAGGCTGAATTTTATGAGCCACAATTTAAGATATACCAATGTACGAGTCCTGTAAGCATAATATGTAGGCAGGCTGTAATGCTTTTTTAGGAAAATATAAAAACTCTTGTAATTTTGTATAAACATTGCTCCCCGCCGCTGTCGCGAACTTGATTTACCGTAGTGAATTATGTTGACATTCGAAAGGAAATAATTCCTGTAGCCCGCTTTCTGTACTCTAAGAAAATAGTCCATTTCCTCGGCATAGATGTAATATTGATCATCAAGTATGCCCACTTTCTTAATAACCTCTTGAGAGAACATCATTACCGCGCCGTAAGACCAATCAATTTCTCTGTCTTCGGCGTGATCCCAATAAGTCATAAAAGTTGAACCTTTAAGATTTAATTTAGCACCCAAATCGGAAAAGAATCTGTTCTCGAAAAACGATCTCCACAACGAAAAGAAGCTGTTTGCCGATTTCTGCAAAGTAAGATCGTCATTCAGCAATTTGCAGGTTAACACGCCATAATTGTTTGCCCTGTAAAAATCACACATCCTGTCTATCGCGTTGCCTATTACGATAGTGTCGGGATTCAAGAGCATCATTATTGATTCTTTAGCAATCCGCAAAGCCTGATTATTAGCCGGTGCGAAGCCCTTGTTATCAGAATTTGCTATAAGTATAACCTCCGGAAATTCTTCCTTAACCATAGCCGCGCTGTTATCCGGCGAATTGTTATCAACAACATAAATGGTATAAGTATGTTTGACAGTTTCTTTCTTTATCGAATTAAGACAATTTCTTAATAAGTCCTTAGTATTCCAATTTACAATTACTATTCCGATAGTATTCATACATCACCTCAAAAAAACACGATTTTAAAAAAGAAACCATAAGTTACCATAAAAGCGAAAAACAGTGCCATCCGCTCCATAATAACTTCCTTTGGAGTTAAATCATCATCGGAGTATGGTTTAGGGTCGTCAAAAAGATCGATTATTGTACTTTTTCCCATTGCCTCGACTCAAAGTTATATTTTTTGATAACACGCGCGGGGTTGCCAACCGCTACAGAATATGGCGGAACACTCTTCGTGATAACGCTGCCGGCACCAATAACTGAATGCTTCCCGATAGTCACTCCTGCCGTTACCGAAACATTGCCGCCAATCCACACGTCATTTTCAACTGTTATTTGGGCTGTGCTTATCTTTTGCAGTGCCGGAGCAATATCGGGGTTTTCAAAACCGTGGTTTAACCCGGAGAGAAGAATGTTTTGCGCGAACATCACGTTATCCCCAATCATTACAGGACCGATAACAACGTTGCTCAAGCCTATTCTGGTATTATTCCCGATGATAACATCGCCGACACCATTATTAATAGTGCTGAAATCTTCAATCGTTGAGTTATTTCCAAGCACAAATTTATTAAACGGCAAAACATCCATTCTTGTCCAACGGCAGACCACGCTGTTTTTCCCGCGCTTGTGAAAAAACGGATTGACAAATAGCTTAACCCATAATCGCGGTTTAGCCTGATTCTTTGGAATCAACAGCCGGTGTATGAATTGTTTAAGCTTTTCGTTCTTTTTTAATGTATTTACAAAACTCATATTATTCCTCGTCAAATAATTTAGGGTCAACTTTATACATTGCCTCGTATATATCGGAAACACTCTGCTCCCACGTGTGACCGAGAGCGAACAACTTTCTCTTTTCGCGTATTACAGTATCACTTTCATTCAAAGCTTTCTGAATGAGCGGGATATATTCATCTCCCGATTCAGCCTGATAGACGTACTCCGAGAAAATACTCATCGCGTCCGTTTTTGTCGCGACCGTAGGTTTACCCAAAGCAAGATACTCATCGATTTTCCTCGGATAGTTCCCTATTGTAACTTCATTTACTTTTTGCGGATTAATGCAAACATCGAATGCCTGTATATATGCCGGCAGTTCAGCAACATCTTTATTCCCGAGGAAATGAACATTCTTGCAGCTATGCAATGAACTTTGTTTAAATTGATGGTCTTCGGGTCCTACATAGACGAAGTGCCACTCGGGTTTTTGAACTGCAAGTTTTTCAAGAAGTTCTTTATCCAAGCGGATAGAATTGAGCGCGCCAACATACCCGATTGTTGGCTTTTTTATTCCTCCAATATCCGAAGGAATCGCCTTGCCTTCCACGTTATCGAATAAGGAAAAATCGCAGCCTTGACCAACATAATAAGATTGTTTATTATGCCCCGCGGCGTAATTTGCCAAATATGTCGAGTTAGCAGTAACAACATCCGCGCTTTTCATAATTCGCGGTTCCAAACGCATTCCGTGATGTTTCCAGTATTCCACAGCCACCACGTAATCCCGAATGTAGTACATATAAAGACGCGGATTCAATATTTGTTTCAGATACAAACTTCTGAATATGTCATTGTCATTAAAAAGAATGAAATCATTAAATCCAAGAGTCTGCACGCCTGCAAGAATATCAGCCGCGAATTCGCGGTTATTTCGAAAATTCAACCAATCAAAAATTGTGTTGTTCTTTATCCAGTTAATAGAGTATAAAACATTTTTAGGATACAGATTCCAAATATTATTTTCAACCTGCACGAGATTCTTCTCTTGATTACGGGCGATCCGTATTCTCTTTTGAACTCTCGGGTCTTGTTTTTCTTTGTACTTCGTTATAATATCAAGCGCGTAGTTCACGTATAAAACTTTATTATGCTTTGCAAACTCGACCGCTATATTTTTGCAGTTGCTACCTATTTCAACATCCCACGACTGCAACCCGACTATAACAATGTTTTTATTTTTAAGCTGCATATTTGCCTATGTTCCTTTCTTTTTCCGGCGATTGAGCGAAGTCAAAATCAACTTTATCGAATCTCTGTAGATAAGATATGAATGAATAAAGATATTTTGAAAACGTGAATTTAGAAGCCGCTTGAGAATTATTTGCGTTGCAATGAAAAAAATAAACAGCGTTGTCAGAGTTCCATAAGCCGCTCCTATCAAACCAAAAACACTTATAAAAAAGAAATTTGAACCAATGTTTATAAGTGAAGTAATCAGGATACAAATAAAATTCAGCTTTGGCTTGCCGATTGAATCTAAAGCAACGCCAAACTGCCGGACAAACGGCTGAAATATGGTCGCGAGAACAATGATTTGTAAAATTGCAATCGAAGCGGAATAAGACTTGCCCGCGAGAAGAAATATAATTTGTTTTGCAAACACCATCGTGAATATCACGACAGGCAGTATCATAGCAAGCAATAAACCTACAGACCGTTCATACAGGTAACAGGCAGCCTGCAGTCCCTCTTCCGCGACTCGCTTCGCGCTTTGAGGGAAAACTATCTGCGCCACAGATGAAAGCGGCACCTCGACATAGTTGGTCACTCTGTTTGCCGCGTTGAATAACGCGACATTTGATGTCGGTAATAGTATTCCCAGCATCACCTGATCGATACTAGTAAATATCATAGAGCTGATATTTGTTCCAAAAACATATTTACCGAAATTAAACTGCATTTTAATCCGCTCCCAATGAAAGCCAAAAGATATTTTGAAATATCTTGAAACAAAGAACAGAGAATTAGCGGCTCCCAAAAAAGCTCCGATAACCTGATACATAGCTAATTGTTCTAGTGAAATCGACTTATAAACCGCGTACTGATATGCTATACAGGAAAAAAAAGTGCCCTGCCTAATCAAATCGCTAAAAAATATTCCCTTGAAATCAAGATTTGCCTGCTGGATAAAATTCGACTGTGATAGAAAGAGTAAACAGAATGTTGTAAATGTATAAATCATAAACAATGTTTGCAGTTGAGGAGTTTTCCACATCGCGGATAATAAGCCTCCGCAGCTAAGCAAAAATGTAATTGAAACGAATGTAACAATGAAATTTAGGCTGAAAGATGATTCCATTACAATCTTTTTATCTGGTTCATCACAGCCGACAAGATGTTTAATAAGCGCGTTCTGAACAAGCCCATTCCTTGCAACTTCAATAAGTGCTGCAACTGTAATAAAAAGTGCCCAAGCCCCAAAATCGCTTTTTGGCATCATTCTCACGAGCAGAATGAAACCAACGAAACCAAACATCATATTTGATAACCGCTGAAGCAGAGTGTAAATACCGCTGCGCAGCCAATATGAATTTTTAAAAAGGGCCATATTTTCCCCTGTACAAATCTTGATAAAATCTCGAATTTGCCATAACTAATTTTTGTATGTCAAACCTTTCCATCACTGTTTTCCTTGCAGCTTTTTGTAATCGCGTTCGTTCGACTATATGCTTATAAAGATAAATGATTTTCTCTGCAAGCTCCTTTGGGCTGCCCGGGGAGAACAGCAGACCATTCTCATTATCGATAAGGGCTTCAGTTGTTCCGGGAATGTTGGAAGCTATACAGGCTTTCTCCATAGACATAGCCTCCAGAAGACCAAGCGGAACAACCTCCCAAAGAGAAGGGAGTACAAAAACATCAGATGAAAATAACATATTCTTGACATCTGTTCTAAACCCTTTAGTTACAATATTGGAAGATAGATTTAACCGTTCGATTTCAGCGACCGCTTCATTCTTCATATCGCCGTCACCTGCAAACAGGAACTTAATATCAGGGATTGTTTCTTTCACTATATTAGCGGCACGCAAAAATGTCAACGGGTCTTTCTGATAAGTTACTCTTGCAAGAAAAGTAACAACAAAAGCATCCTGAGAAATACCCAATTCGGACCGAAGGTTAGTGTATTGCAGAGCAGGGTCAAATTTAGCAGAGTCTATACTGTTGTAAACCAGCTCACCGCGCATTTTACGATAGTTATCTTTGCCCATTTGCAAATCAGCTTTTGAACCGCAGATAACTAAGTCGGCATTCATTATAATAAATTTTTCTGCTGCTTTCCGCATAGCAGTTACCAATGGCTGATTTCCGGTATGATATGACCATCCGTGTACGGTATATATTACAGGGCGTTCTGCCATTTTTGCAGGGAGCAAACTATTTGTCGCGGCACGGGTCCCGTGTATATGAACAATATCAAACTTTTTTTGCTCAATGAGATTATATACTTCAGGATATACCATCACGTTGAAAGGTATATTTGTCGGTATTACATACGCCTGCATTCCCGCGTCCCGTGTCATTTCAACTAATTTACCATCACTGAAACTCAACAGTACAGGCTCAAATATATTTCTATCGAGCCGTGAAATGAGATTAAACAAGTAAGTTTCACCGCCGCCTATTTCTCCCTGCCGGATTGTTTCAAGTATTTTAATCTTTTTTGTCATCGCGTGAGTCTCTTAATACTTCATCAATAGTCATTTGTTTTGTTTTTTCGGTAACCATAAAATCTTTGTTTGATTCCTTTAGCCGGAATAGAGCTTTAACCTGCTGCCACATAAACAGTGGAATAGAAAAAATAGATCTCCAAATTTCTTTCGGAGCATTTGAAATACGCAGCACGAAGAAAAAATTCGCCGCGAATATGAACGCCGTCAGAAACATTGCCTTAAATAATGTTTGAGATATAACAAGATTCAATATAAGCGAAAACACTGTTGCAAGGAATAATATAATAATTGGCGGCTGTGAAATCATAAGCCCGAAATAAGCCTGATTAAAATTAATATTTCTTATTCCTTGAAAGAACAATCCTGACGCTTGTTTCAGGTGCAGGAAATAGGAATTTAACCATCGGGTGCGCTGTCTTTGTGTTTGAGAAGCCGTGTTGATTTTCTCATCGAAACATATTGCCCCGTCTGCATAAGCAATTGTAAAACCGCCGCGGACAATCTCTAATTGCAGCATTTTATCTTCCGCGACGATTACTTGCCCGGGTTTTTCTTCAAAAATACTTTTCCCGAGTAAATCAACCAATACATCGGTTTTGATAGACATTCCAGACCCCGCCAGCGGCGCGGAAGAACCCAAAACAAATGGCACATACCGCTGAGTATAGTTATAGAATATTTCACCCGCGGCATCTATCGCTGAAAACAGCGAATCCTTATTTTTCGCGGTTCGTTTACCCTGTACCATTTCATATCCTGCATTATGAAAATTATTAATTATTCTCAAAAAATCAGGATGTGCAAGATTATCAGGGTCAAAAATAATCGTGTATTCGTGAGTTCTGACAAACGCGTCAATCGCGTGCAGTTCAGATTTTACTTTGGAGTTTAGCGGCTTTTCCGGAAATAATATTGTCAATTTATCACTATATGGTAACTGAGCGGATCCGAAATCCTTCTCGCAGCTATCGGCAACCAAGTAAATATGATAATTATTATAGTGTTGTTTTAATAGAGAATCCACCAATGGAATCGTGCAAAGATAATCTTTATATGCTGTAATAACTATACCGAAATCTTTTTCCGGCTGCTCGATATCCGCTATTTTTTTAACGCGAAAGAACGACGCGAGAACAACGGAAATAAACGGGAAAAGTAAAAAGAAGCCTAAAAATAAATCAGACACTAATACAATATAAAAGACTATACAGAAAATACTCATCGCTAAAGCCCTTTCACTTCCGATGTTGAATGTTCGTCACCCTCAAGATTTCTTCTTAAAACCTTTTTGATAATTCTTCGGAATTTGGACCGTTTCTTTGGTAATTCACCTGCAACCTGTTCCATATCTTCAGTAAGTATCTTATTTAATACCGGTCCTAAGAACGAATCACCAAGGTTCGCGAAATAATTAATAACACTTTTATCAGCCTCCTCAATCACGTTATGAGCTGAAAAAACTGCAATTACTTTATCGGCGAACGGCACCCATTCCTTAGCGGCAGTATCTATTTTAATACCGGGTGTTTCAATAATAATATAATCAAACTTTTCCCTAAGATACGTCAAATGTTTATTTATATTATCACCTGTATTTATTTCAAGCACTGAACTTTGGTTATCACCGGTTCCGAGCAAAGATATTCTATCGGATGAAGTCTTCGAGAACAGGGTATCATTTCCGTTGGTGCCGGAAAAAAATTCAGCCAAATGATCTTCTGCTGAGAACATTTTGCTTATTGAAGGATTGGTATGGTTAGCATCGATAATAAGAATTTTTTTTCCGGTTTTCCCAAGCACGTATGATAACGCGATAGCGAGAAAAGATTTTCCGGTTTTGCTGCCGGAGCTTGTAATGAGAATTATCTTATGGTCGCCTCTTTTGAGTACAAGACTTCGTAAATCCCGTACGCAATTTTTAAACACCTCAATTTGAGGATCGCTATGTATCTTATTAAAAATTGAATCAAGGTCCAGAGCCTTTAATCTGAGTTGATTAATATTTCCTACTGTTGACATTTTTGCAAATAACTTAAAACGCTTAGGTGTTTTTATAGTTATATCCAAATATTCAACAACAATGATTGAAACCACGGTTAAAACAAAACTTAAAAGTCCGGCGACAATAACAAGCAGATTCTTTTTATTCGGCTCCGGTTTATCGGATGGAATTCCTATTTCCGTTTGTTGAATATTTTGTCCGGCGTTTTCACTTGAAAACCGCGCCAGATTAAGTTTGTTTAAGAACAATAAGTATGCTTCCGATGTTACCTGAATATCTCTTTCAAAAGCAGAAATAGTTGCCTCCGAAGGAGTAAAACCTTCAGCAATTCTCTTTAGCCGGGATAGTTCTTTATCTACCGAGATTACATTTTGCCGGAGCATACCAAGGTTTATTTCACTTTGTATTTTACGCTGAACTAATTCTTGTTTAGTAACATTCGGACTTATCAAAAGTTTATCAGAAGTTGCTTCAACTTCATTTACCAGATGCTTTTTTAGCTCCAAAAGTGAATCTTGTTTTTGTTTGGAATTATTACCGAGAATAATACTGTATTGCAAGGAATTTATTTTATTTTTTAATTCTGAAATCAGCAGACTATTTGACTGAATCGCGCTCTCGAGATACAGGCGTTCCTTGTCGGAAAATCTCGAGTTAATGTCAATGAGCGAGGTAACTAATCCGGGAATCTGTTTATTATCATTTTCTCTGATTATTTCTAAACTTGAAATCTGACCGACCAGAGCTTTTGTCTGTTCATAGAGATTAATGATCCTGTTATCCATTTTATATTGCTTCAGCTTATCGGTCAATCTCACTAGCTGTAGTCTCTTTTCTTCCGCGAGTTTAGCGAAAAAGTCAACCGCGTCCAAAGCCCGATCAAGTTTAACCGACTTGAAATACTGAATAAATAATTCGCATAAATTATTAACGATAAACGCGGAAAGAAAAGCATTCTCTGATTCGCAAGTTATTTTAATAAAATCACTGCCCGGGATAACCTCAACAGTAAGCTCTTTGAGCAGCGTTATTTCGTCATATTTCATACCTTTAATTAACAGAATAATGTAGTGCTCATCATCGTCCAAAGGGGAGAATAATTTTAAATCACCTTTATTTGATTCTATTTTTGCGGCGATCTTATTTTTGTCGCTCTCACTTAGTCCTTCCATTATTTTACTAGGTTTTCTAAATGGGGTTGACCTCAAATCGTGCAGAAGCAGCCGATAACCTAAGTTGGCAATAACAGTTCTCGATTTGATCAATTCCATAAAGTTGCTGAATTTGGACTGAATGAGGAAAGATGAATAATCGGCAGCATTCTCACTTAAGCTGATTTTTGAATCATCCAGGATACCGGCTGCGATTATAGCCTGCGATTTGTATGTATCAACCATATTTCGCGTAAGAATGAAAGTAAGAAGTGCAGTAAACAGCGGAATAAAAAACAGCAATTTTTTCCGCTTCAATAAGATTCGGATTAGCCCGATAAAATCCATCTAATTAACAGCCTCTAATTTCACCCCGATAAGCTCTTCAAGAGTGGCTTTATGATACTTAACATCGCCCTGAGCAACAACTTTGCGCTCAAGATTGTCCGTGTATGAACGAAGCTCTTTATTGTATTCATCCAATGAAATTTCTCCGTTTTCATATTTATGTTTAGCCATCCTCATTGATGTTTCGCAATCGTCCACCGCCTGAGAACGGACACGAAGCAAATCCACTGCCCTTATGAAGTTCGCGTATCTCCTGACAACTTCAGCCCTAACATAATTAAGATGGTTACGATAATCCGCTTCAGCTATGGAGAGTTCCGCTTTTGCCTGATTAATTCTGCTTGGTACAATAAAGATGCTGCCGATATTTACAGTCAGACCAACTCCAAACTTCGGAAATGTTACCTGTCCCGTTTGCGAACTTGAAGTTGTTGAAGGATTATACTGATAAGTAAACGCCAGTGAGTTCAGCCACGAAAGTTTTGTTTGAAAAAGATTTTCATCGGCAAGCACTTTTCGGTTATAATATGTTTCGTTGAGAGGAAAATTCTTCAAAGCAAGCTCAGTCATTTTGGGCACTAAAGAATCATTCCAAGCCGTCGCGGCATTCGCGTCTAACTGCGCGTAACAGGAAACCGTTAAAAGATAAAATAAAAATACAAGCAGATATTTTTTCAATCCGCCCATCTCACATTGAGCCGTGTCTTCTTATCACCGAATAGAATGTTTCAAATATCATCTTCAGGTAACCTCCGTAAGTTGAGAATTTCGCGTATTCTCCATAATAATCATTTTTTTGAAACGACAGATTTGTCATAACAGCCTGTACGGAATCGTGAATTGCTCTTTCTTCTGCAGTAAGATTTGAACGGCCTCTTGCCTGCCAAAATCCTGCTAAACCAAGTTTGCCCTGAAATCGCATCCGTGCCAATTCGGAAATATCTATTTCTGCATCTTTCACTTGCTGATTGAGCGAACCCGGAATCCGCAGTCCATCGTTCAATAAATACTCGGCTTCATAAACAGGTAAAGCCCAGATTCCCACTAAACTCATATCACCCTTCAGAATATTCCAGAAAAGAGGCAATTCATCAATAGATGCTTTTCTCAGGAACTTTCCGATTTTTGTTACACGCGGGTCGTCTTCAATCTTTTTAAAGGGTCCTGATTCGTACTTATTTTTCAAATCGTGTACTCTTGTGTCTGCATCCGCGTACATCGTCCTAAAAACATAATAAGTTACAGATTTTTCTTTAAAATAGATGTACCATTTTTTGCCTGTCTTATCTATAGGCGGAGTTAACAACCGCTTGGAGCGATAGAAGATGGGGCCCTTTGAATCAAGTTTAATAAGTATTGCTACGAACAAAAAAGGAATGAACAAAAAAAGCAGGGCAAAAAAAGCAATTACTTTATCAGTCCAGCGTATTAAAAATTTGTTCATTTTCTCTTCAAAAGTCGTATTAGCAACAGGAAACAAAACCTTCGCGTCATCAACATACAATCCATAATCATCTTTAGTATTAAATAAGTATGTCTCCTGAACTATAGAGTCGTTTACCTCGATATTTTTTCCTACTCCTGTATTGTTCATAATAATACTGTTGCTAATCATAGCATCCTTTTCGATAACCACATCATCACCGATAATTATAGGACCAATAAGAGTAACATTATCTTTGATGATACAGTTTTTACCGATTAAGATAGGTCCTTTAGCCTTTTCGATCGTGCTTTTAGCTATATTAGAAGACGGATGCGCGCTTACAGCCTGTTGCAGCTCTTTAGTATGTTGAAAATACTCCGGCATTTTCCCTGATACGGCAGAAATATTTACATTCCAAAAATCGTGAATTCCGCCAATATCATCCCAGAGACTATCGGTTGAATACGCGAAGAACGGCTCATTTTTTTCAACCATTAACGGGAAAAGTTCCTTGCCGAAATCATACGGGGTATTTCTTGGCACCATAGCAAGAACTTCCGGTTCAATGATATAAATACCAAGATTTACTAAGTTTGATTTAGCTTCCTCTTTCTTAGGTTTTTCCTGAAAACTAACAATGTGATTCTTGTCATCGACAACAACCACGCCATAACTTGACGGGTCTTCAACAAATTTCACGGCAATGGTAGCTTTAGATTTGTTTTTCCGGTGATATTCGAGCATATCGGTTAGGTCGATATTTGTCAGTCCGTCACCCATTAACACGACAAATGTTTCATCAAAAAAACTTTCAACTCTTTTTATGGCTCCAGCTGTACCCCATAAGGTCTTTTCAATTGAATATGAAATGTTCACGCCAAAATTATGCCCATCCCTGAAATAATGATCAACTTTTTCAGGCAGGTAATACAAATTCATCTTTATATCCCTGATATTATGCCGCTTACACAAGTTAACAATGTGTTCAAGTGCAGGCTTATTTGCAATAGGCAGCATTGGTTTTGGAGTATTGAGGGTAAGGGGCATCAAACGAGTTCCCAAACCTGCCGATAAAATCATTGCTTTCATTTAAATTATCTTATCTTTTTTTTAAGAGTAAAAATATCCGTGTCTTTGGCAGTACGTCTGTAAATTACGGAATCGCATAATTGAGTAAAAATTGATAAACCGTAGTGTTCAGGGAACTCATCTATCTGAATCACGTTCGGACCAATTTTATCAGCCCTGAAAATCAGTGTTGAATTATCTTCAATATTACAAATTACTGCAGATTCACCATCGTTATATACTGTTATTTCTCGGTCTTTAAGGAGTAACCGATCCCGGGGAAAAAGGAACACAGTTTCGGGTCCTGATACATTAAATGGTTTTAACTTAAACCCATCACCATCTGTTTCCATAGCAAGACAAAAAGAATCATCCTCAAATGTCAAATCGAACGTGGCAACGGAACCTGTAATATGTCTAAGTGCATTTGTAAACATCTCGTGTAATAATATTGACACGTGCATACATAACATATCTTCATCAATATGTGATGACACAACCGCGTTACTGATTATTTCATTTTGAAGTTGTTCGAGAACATTCGTGCCGTGAAGATCTTCTTTGAGGACAGAAATTTTCATAAATATTAATTATTAGAAACTGTTAACGGCGTCTTGTCTGTTATCAAATATTTCAAAAATTTTATATAACCTTGTCAGCTCGAACATAGCCCTAATGGGCTGACTTAATCCAAGCACTTTTATATCTCCCTTATTTGAGGTAATTCTCTTTAAGGAGGCAACTAAAGCACCCATAAACGTGCTGTCGGCAAAATTTACTTCGGAAAAATCTATGATCATTTTTGTCAGTTTTCCGGTTTCGATCAAGTCTAAGATTTTCTCCTTAAACTCTTTTGCATCTTCCATTGTTGCCCGCTTTTGTTTAATGACAACAATTGTAACTTCATTTTCTTTTGATATTTCAAGAAGCATATTTATATACCTTTCATTTATTATTATTATCGGTTAACTCGTTCCCATACAGGATTTAAGTTTCCTTTACGATAATTATTAAAACCGGCTAACGCGGCAATATTCATCATAAGCAAAGTGTACGGGAAATAAAATACTTTGACTTTGATTCTCTTTGTTTCGAGTATATACCCGATGCCGGAGAATACATAAAAAACTATTTGCAATACGATCAACGCGGTGTTGATACCTGATGGTTCTATCATAAGTGCTAAAATATTCAGCAGCAAAACAATTGGCAGCAAAAAGGGCACCACTGCCCAACGTAAAACACGATGTGACACGAATAAAAAGCTTAATATGCCGTATTTAAACGGATTCATAATAGCTTTCAGCCAAACAATTGCCTGGAAACCTCCGGACGATATCCTGCGCCGTCTGATAAACTCCGATTTCAAATCTTTTGTCGGTTCCTCCTGCGCGTAAGCATTGGGTTCATATCTAATACGATATCCCTGCTGAGCAATTCTTAAAGATACGACAAAATCTTCAATGATAGCATTATTTGGAACAGAGTCATCCCAAAGTGATTTCCGTACCGCGAAAATCTCACCCGCGGCACCAACAGCGGAATAAATATCAGAATCAAGCTTCTTCAAAAACGATTCATACTTCCAATAGAGTCCCTCCCCCTCGTCACTTGTTGAATCTGCTGATTTCAACACCCTTTTCTCTCCGGAAACACATCCTACACACTGATCCCTGAAATGTTTAACAATTTCTATCAGTGCTTCCGCGTTAAACATAGAATTAGCGTCTGAAAAAACAATTATGCTGCCGGATGCTTTTGTTACACTTCTCTTAACCTGTGAGAACTTGCCTTTTCTTACAATATCTTTTGTAACATAAATTCGAGGCGAAAGCGCACCCTCTGTCATACGGTCATCAAGTGCATCCTTGTTCCCCGAAGATAGCCCGTCTGAATCAAAGTAATCTGATTTTAATAGTGATTCTAATTTTTCAATGGCTTCTTTTTTATTCGAAGCGGCAAGATTTTCAATCACCATAAACTTGATATATAACTCCTCTTCTTTTGGAGATGCTCCTGATTCTATTTTATCATCTATTTGCTGATTATAATATTCATCAAATGTTTCATCAACTTTGTTCTTTGGATCAAAAGCGAGCGCGAAAATTATTTCAAGTTTTTCCTTGGGATAAATTAGACCAATCGTGTTTTCTATTTTGTCAATAATTATTTGGGAAGATTCTCCCGATGCTGAAATAATAAGTGACACTGTCGGGAAAAAATCATCCGCTTCAACCTGCTTTGATGGAATACTGTTATATGGCAGCGGAAAAAGTTCTCGTATCACTTTGACTTTTCTTAATACTAATGCAACAATACCATAACCAAAATATGAATATAAAATAATAAGTATTCCAAGATACAGGAGAATTTCTATAATCATCATATTCTCTTGATAGAAAGAACAGTTATATCATCGGCAAATCGTCCATTTGCAAATTGAAACAAATCCGCGCGAATTCCATCGACTATGTTATTCGAAGCAGCCGACTTTATTATCACGTTATCAAGGTTATCGTAACCATAGAATGCATCATCTATGTTTTTCGAATCTAAAATTCCATCAGTAATCAAGGTGATCGAATCACCCGGGGGCAAGATAAAAGCAATTTCGTTAAACCCGTTTTTCACGGGAATTCCTAATGGCATTCCATCTGACGAAATTTGTACAATTTGATTTTTTTCAGCAAGATAATGTAAAAGAGGAAGGTCTCCCCCGCCGGAGTATTCTATAATACCTGTTTTTTCATCCAGCACGAGCATTGAGGCATTCACCAGAACATCCGTAAAACGCTCATCAGTTGTTATTAAATCATTAATTTGGGCAAGAACTGCTGATGTAGAAATTTTTTGCTCTAAGCTGTTTTTTAAGATAACCCGTATTGAACTGCGAATATATCCGATAAGTATCGCTGTATATAGCCACGCCTCTAGTTTTTTCCCCATTACATCTCCAAAAAGAATAATTACCTTTTCATCATCAATACGCAAAAAATCAATAAAATCACCCCCGGGAATATCTCGAAAAGGTTTATGCCAGTGATTTAGCTGAAAGCCTTTTACAGGCGGCAATTCGTTAGGAACTGTTTCTAAACTATCGTTATTTGTTGCTTTCTTAAAGTCATCAACCAGCTGACTCTTTTTTTTGAGTAATTCATTCAGAATATGCGCGACTTTGGCAACAATAATTTTTGGCGAGTTAGACTTGGAAATGTAATCTGTGATTTTTAGTTCATACCCCTGTATAACGGTGTCATCATCATTTGCATTAGTAAGAAACGCGAAAGGAATATCTTTAAGTGAGTTTTCGGATAATAACATATTTCTGAAAGCAAACCCGTCTATATTCGGCATCTGATAGTCGGAAACAATTAAATCAGGGCTGTACTCTTTTGCAATCTCGATTGCCTTAGCAGCTTCAGTTGTAGCCATACACCGTATTCCTGCTAAGGAAAATGACTGCTCTAAAAGTCCCAAAAAAAGTGGTTCATCATCGATAACCAGAATAGTTGGCAGAGCTTTTAAATCGTTTTTACGGGCATTCATTTCCATACTTTTTAGCGTAATCTTTTCTATCTGAAAATATTTTCAACACAAATTTAAATCTTTTATTAAAGTTAATAAAATTCTTTATTTCTTGTGGTAATAAATAAATTTTTTCTTTAGATAATCGAAATCTTTCGGATAATTACCTCTTTTGGGAGTTAAATCCTTGTTAAAGAAATAACCTTTACAACTTCTAAATCTAACTTTCGCGGTCTTCGCGTGAGAAATTGTTAATGTTATTTCTGAAAGAGTCCTAAATTTAATAATTTACCCGCGAATAGCCGGAATAAAAGTTGTCTTTCTTGATTGGGGATAGCACATTCGGCTTAGCTGCTTCCTACTCTTTTAAATTTCCAACTTATCCCTCCCTGTATGTTAATGGCACTAACTTAACAAAATAAAACAAACCCACCCCCGCCCTTGAAAAGGGAGGGGGCAGAACAGGATAAATTTTAGATTTCCCTCCCTTTTTAAGGGAGAGC
>CAIYTF010000059.1 GCA_903929035.1 uncultured Ignavibacteriales bacterium | reverse complement strand
TCAATCAGTATTTTGACAAAAATATCCGCTGTTCTATGGAAAAGGGGGGAGCTTCAAATTATGGAACTTTTTAAACTCGACTTTTCGTGCAGGCACTACCTAAATTAAGCGATTTATTATACTTGTAAAAAGCACCTCTATCGAAAAACATATTTTTGAAAATTTTACGGTGATAAATGGTAACTGCTTAGGTCATTTCTAACTGTTCTCAGTTAGGGGAAAAATGTTTGCAGCAAACACATAGCACCTCCGCTATTTTGTTTTTCAGTATGGAAATATATGTTGCTTGGTATTAAATCCGCTGCAACATATATTCCAATATGGAAAATAAAATATACACTTTTTTTACCTAAACATTAAGACTTTACTCTTTTTCCAATGCTTTGGAGATTGCAATCGCTGCTATGGTGCCATCGGAAGTAGCGGTGGTGATTTGTCTGAACGATTTACTTACAACATCGCCAATGGCGTAAATATCTTTCAGATTTGTTTTCATATCCGCATCTGTTTCGATATAGCCCCAATTATCAAGCTCAAAGAATTGTTTAATTTCGCTTATGTTAGGAATCATTCCCGCGAAAATAAAAACGCCATCGCAATGTACTGTACTCATCTCGTGAGTATTCAGATTTTCAACCAAAACTTCATTAACAGTTGAGCCGTTCTTTATAAATTCTCTTGGTTCATATTCAAACATAAATTCTATTTTGGGATTGGCAAATGCTCTTTCCTGAGCAAGTTTATTTGCCTGCAGCTTATCAAATTGATGAATGATTGTAACTTTTGATGCAAACTTTGTGATAAACAAAGATTCTTCAATAGCTGAGTTGCCTCCGCCAATCACTACAACGTGTTTGCCGTCATAAAATTTCGCATCGCAGGTGGCGCAGTATGAAATTCCTTGTCCTTTATACTCCAGCTCGCCTTTCACGCTTAACGGGCGCGGAGAAGACCCCGTGGCAATGATTATTTTCTTTGCTGTAATAGTTTCATATCCGTCAATAACTATAAATTTATCGGTAAGGTTCATCTCTGTAATATCAACGGCGGATCTGAAATCAGCACCGGCGGATTTTGCTTGTTCTGCCATATAGTGCATCAGCATATAGCCGGAAATAGGTTCTGAAAACCCCGGGTAATTGCTAACGAGGTGAGTTACTTTCACCTGTCCACCGGGAAGGTCTTTATCAACAACTATGGTATTTAGTTTTGCCTGCGCCGTATAGATTGCCGCGGATAATCCGGCAGGACCGCCGCCGATTATCAGTACATCGCACTCTGTCTTTGTTGTTTCTATACCGGACTTTAGTTCTTTTGCTCTTTCCGGCGAAACAAGTAATTCAAGATTTTCCACAATTTCCGATCGTTTTATTCCGCCCGATATTCTGCTTCCTACCATATTGCCATTGTCATAAAACAAAAGTGTCGGGGAAGACGAAACTCCTAATTTAATTGCTAAATCGCGGTTTTCCTGACGATGTATCTTGACGAATTTAATATCTTTCCCGTAAACATCGGCTAATGATTCAAACTTACTTGCCAATGCTTCACACGGCGGGCATTCGGTTGAATAAAAATCAACAACCACTTTTCCTGATTTCAATACTTCGGTTTCAAAGTCTTTAGAGTTTATATATTTAATTATTTCTGACATTATTCGGTTTCCTTTGTTAAATATGATGATATGCCCATCCCAATTAATTCCTTGATTGGGCGGCAATCCGGTGAATGAAGTTCTCCGGTTTTATTAAAAGCTACGGCGGCACAGCCGCCTCCGCAGGCAAGCTGCAAACTACAATTTTTACACTCTGCTATCGCGGTTACATCACGTTCCTCCCACTCTGTAATTTTATCTTTGAGCAGAGTTATTGCGGGAAAGAAAGTGCCAAGAGATGAACCGGGTTTCCCAACCGTGGCTGTGCAGGCATATATGTTTCCTGTATAGTCGAATGCCCATTCTGTTTTGCATCCCGAGCAGGCATCGAAAAGCGGAGAGGGTAACTCTCCATTTTCAAAAAGGTACTTGCTTATAGAAAAAGCAGGTCTGTGAAATTCCAATATCTCGGGGTATTTACCTATTAAATCGTATATAGTTTCGTAAAACTCCAATCGTGTAAACAACTTGCTATGACCTGACTGACAATAATGCAATTCGTAATTCCTGCCAAACTGAGTTTTGAAAAGTTTATTCTTCGTCCATCCTTTCCCGATTGCAAAACGGGCAAGCTCAACCATACCATAAATGTTTTCTTTGTCAAGAACCATTCTAAGGTTAATAGTCATATTATTCGCGAGAGCCTGATCAATCCCGTCAACTATTTTGAAGAAAGTAGGGTCTCCGCCTTTCAGGGGCCGTCTTTGATTGTGAACCTCTCCGGCTCCATCAAGAGTGACTTGTATTTCCCTGATTTTTTTGTATTTCAATATTTCAATATATTCCGAGATAGCATACCCGTTTGTAACGATAGCGATTTCTATATTCGCGATTTCTGCTTGTTCCAAAAAATACGCGACTATTTCTTTATACTTTTCACCGGGCAGTAAAGGCTCACCCCCAAAAAGCGTGATGTATTTTTTTCTGTTCTTGAATTCATTAGTCACATAGCGAAAGAAAGAATCAATAACTTCTTTTGAGGGTATGTTAAATTTATTTTCATAGCCGGCCTGATAGCAGTAGCTGCATTCGAAGTTACAGGCATACCAAGGTACAAAAAATATCTGCACTTCATCCGTATCACGAGCCTCTATGAAGTCAAGGTATTTTTCGTTATAAAGTTTTTTCTCAGCTTTCTCATCCGCGAGATAACCTTTTCCTAAATATTCATCCACATTAGTATAATTGCCGGAAACAATTTCATCTGCTTTTTTTGCATCAAGTATATCCGCGTTTCCTGTCAGGATATTGACAAGGTAAGAAGAGTCAGAATCTTTTATTTTTGAAAATATATTATATTTAGAGAAATACATTATTTGCC
>CAIYTF010000058.1 GCA_903929035.1 uncultured Ignavibacteriales bacterium | reverse complement strand
GTATATTTTCTTGATTTCAGGAGGCTGAGTAGTTACGAAAAAGATTATATCCTAACGGGATGTAAAATAATGGTTAATTTTTGAAAACACGAATAATTTGGCGTATTGAATATTCGGAATTGCGCCTTTTGGAACGCGATATTTTTATTTGCATCGTGATTACTCCAAATGCTATAAATCATTACTACAATATCGCGCGTAAGGTGAATAATTTTCTAATTATAAAGAATTATTTCTATCAAATGGGGGAAATTTTATTATATTTTTTTAAATAATAGGCAAATTGGAACTAAAACACGGCTTTTCGTTGGTATAATATTTGCTTAATTTAAGATATAATTTGACAAAAATCATATTTAACCGATTAATAAGGTATTAAATGGAACGAAAAAAAGTAACAATAGATGGAAATGAAGCCGCGGCGTATGTCGCGTTTCAGACCAATGAAGTCATAGCAATATATCCAATTACGCCATCATCTAATATGGGTGAATGGTGCGATCAGTGGTCAGCAGAAGGGAAGAAGAATATTTGGGGTGAAGTTCCTTCAGTTTCTGAGTTGCAGAGTGAAGGCGGAGCGGTAGGCGCGGTACACGGAGCATTACAAACCGGCGCGCTTACAACAACATTCACTGCTTCACAGGGATTACTCCTGATGATCCCAAATATGTATAAAATAGCCGGTGAATTAACCTCAACGGTATTTCACGTTTCGGCACGCGCCATTGCCGCGCAGGCACTTTCAATTTTTGGCGATCATAGCGATGTTATGGCGACCAGAGCAACAGGCTTCGCGCTGCTTTCTTCGAATTCAGTTCAGGAAGTTATGGACTTCGCTCTCATTTCACAGGCAGCAACTCTTGAAGCACGCCTTCCTTTCATTCACTTTTTTGATGGGTTCAGAACTTCGCACGAAGTAATGAAAATTGAACAGCTTACCATTGAAGATATTAAATCGATGATTAGCGATGATTTGGTGATTGCCCATCGCGAACGCGCGCTCACGCCCGATAAACCGGTTATGCGCGGTACAGCACAAAACCCCGATGTTTATTTCCAAGGCAGGGAAACTGTTAATCCGTTTTATACCGCGTGCCCCGGAATCGTGCAGGCGCAAATGGATAAATTTGCTAAATTAACAGGCAGACAATATAACTTGTTTGACTACTATGGTGCCCCCGATGCAGAACGCGTTGTTGTTATTATGGGTTCAGGTGCCGAAGCAGTTGAAGAAACTGTTGATTACCTGCTTGGCAGCGGAGAAAAAGTCGGTGTATTAAAAGTACGGCTTTATCGTCCGTTTGCTATCGATAAATTTATTGACGCGCTTCCGGCAGCCACTAAAGTTATTACGGTTTTAGACAGAACAAAGGAACCCGGTGCCCCCGGCGACCCGCTTTATCTTGATGTTGTGAATGCTGTTTCTGAAAGATATAACGAAGGTACTTTACCTTTCGCATATCCTAAAATTACCGGCGGACGCTATGGACTTTCTTCCAAAGAATTTACACCGGCTATGATAATCGGGGTTTATGCTGAAATGAAAAATACCAAGCCGAAAAATCATTATACAGTTGGTATTATTGATGATGTTACTAACACGAGTCTTCCGTTTGACGCGGCATTTTCGGTAGAACCTCCTGAAACATTCCGCGGGAAGTTTTATGGTCTTGGTGCCGATGGAACTGTTGGTGCGAACAAGAACTCTATCAAAATTATTGGCGAGGGCACCAAATATTTTGCACAGGGCTATTTTGTTTATGACTCGAAGAAATCAGGTTCAACCACGGTTTCTCACCTGCGTTTCGGACCTACAAAAATCCGTTCAACCTATTTGATTAATCAGGCAAACTTTATTGCCTGTCATCAGGGCGGTTTCCTTGAAAGAATGGATATGCTTTTTGATGCAACCGAGGGTGCAACTTTCTTGTTGAATACCAAAGTGCCTAAAGAGCAAATTTGGGATACACTTCCCAAAAAAGTTCAGGAAGACCTTATAAACAAGAAAATGAAATTTTTCATAATTGACGGCTACAAAGTTGCCGAAGAGGTAGGGCTTGGCGGGCGCGTTAATTCAATTATGCAGACAAGCTTTTTTGCAATATCAAAAATTTTGCCGAAAGAAGAAGCTATCGAAATGATTAAATACGCGATTAAAAAGACTTATGGTTCAAAAGGCGATAAAATCGTGCAAATGAATTTCAATGCAGTTGATAAAACAATTGAAAACCTGTTTGAAGTTGAAGTACCCAAAACCATCACCAGCAAAATTGAACTACGTCCGGTTGTTTCAGCAGCGGCACCTGAATTTGTTCACGAAGTTACTGCCGAAATTATCGCGAACCGCGGTGATATGATTCCTGTTTCCAAGATGCCGATTGATGGCACTTATCCAACAGGAACGGCAAGCTGGGAAAAACGTAATATCGCGCTTGAAGTGCCGGTATGGGATGCGGATGTCTGTATCCAGTGTAATAAATGCGTGATTGTTTGTCCTCACGCTACTATACGCGCGAAGGTATATGGGGAAGATGGTTTGAAAAACGCTCCTGCAACATTTAAATCAACAAAATTCAAATCCAAAGAGTACGGTGAAAATATGCTGTATTCCTTGCAGGTTGCTGTTGAAGACTGTACCGGCTGTGGACTTTGCGTTGATATTTGCCCTGCAAAGAACAAGAAAGAAACCCGCTTCAAGGCAATTAATATGCAAGACCAGCTGCCAATCAGAGAAGCTGAAGCAGCAAATTGGGATTTCTTCCTTTCAATTCCGGAAATGGACAGAACAAAAATCAATACAGGCAATGTCAAAGATTCACAGTTCCTCGAACCGTTGTTTGAGTTCTCCGGAGCTTGTTCAGGATGCGGCGAAACTCCGTATGTTAAGTTAGTCAGCCAGTTGTTTGGTGATAGAAGCGTGATTGCAAATGCAACGGGCTGCTCATCCATTTACGGCGGCAATTTACCGACAACACCTTGGACAAAGAACGCGGATGGACGCGGACCTGCCTGGTCAAATTCCTTATTTGAAGATAATGCCGAGTTTGGTTTGGGCTATCGCCTCGCGATTGACAAACACAATTTACAGGCAAAGAATCTGTGTATAAAACTTGCCGGTTCAATCGGAGATAAGTTAGTGACTGACATTGTCAATGCTGACCAGAAAGATGAAACCGGAATATTTGATCAACGCCTTCGTGTTGAAGAGCTGAAATCAAAACTTGTCAATCTTATTGCTGCATCTAAAGAAGCTGAAACCATTGGCGATGCAAAGCAATTAGCGAGTCTTGCAGATTACCTCGTAAAAAAATCTGTATGGATTATGGGCGGTGATGGTTGGGCTTATGACATTGGTTACGGCGGATTGGATCACGTGCTGGCATCAGGCAAGAATGTTAACGTGCTCGTGCTTGATACTGAAGTCTATTCTAACACCGGCGGTCAGTGTTCAAAATCAACACCGCGCGCGGCAGTCGCGAAATTCGCGGCAGGCGGGAAAACTTCGGCAAAGAAAGACCTTGGTTTGATGGCAATGACGTATGGTAACGTGTATGTTGCTAAAATTGCAATGGGCGCGAATGATGCACAGTCAGTAAAAGCAATATTGGAAGCAGAAGCATACGATGGTCCTTCATTGATTATTGCATACAGCCATTGTATCGCGCACGGTATAGATATGGCGAAAGGAATGAAGAATCAAAAAGCGGCAGTGGATTCAGGTCACTGGCAGTTATATCGTTTCAATCCTGATGCCGCGGCAGAAGGAAAGAATCCTTTCAAGCTCGAATCAAAAGGTTTGAAGATTCCTTTCAAAGATTATGCTTATCTTGAAACCCGTTACAAAATGTTGACTAAATCTAACCCTGCAGTCGCGGAAAAACTTATGGAACAGGCGCAGGTTGATGTAACAAATCGTTATAAACAATATGAACAAATGGCTTTAGATAAACCTGAATAATTTCAGAAAGGGGATACTGCTTTTCGCGGTATCCCCATAGTAATACGATATTTAAAAAAGGATAATTATGGATTTAAGAACTTCATATCTTGGATTTTCACTAAAGAACCCGATTGTTCCATCAGCGGGTCCGTTGAGCAAAGAAGTTGGCTCAGTCAAGATGATGGAAGATGCCGGAGCAGCGGCAATAGTTCTCTATTCTCTCTTTGAAGAGCAAATTGAACACGAATCAATGGAACTGCTTCATTACACAACACAACATACCGATAGCAACGCGGAAGCAACCTCCTATTTTCCTGATTTGTCTGAATATAAAGTTGGACCTGAAGGATATTTGGAACACATTCGTAAACTGAAAGAAAGTGTTTCGATTCCCGTGATTGCCAGCCTGAACGGTAAATCACTTGGTGGATGGACTGCTTATGCAAAACAAATACAGGAAGCGGGTGCTGATGCTTTAGAACTCAATATCTACCGCTTGGCTACTGATTTGAATAAGACCGGTCAAGAGATTGAACAAAGTTATTTGGACATAGTAAAAGAAGTGCGCGGCGCGGTTACAATCCCGCTTGCAGTTAAGTTAGGACCGTTTTTCAGTTCAATAGCGTGGATGGCAAATGAACTTTCAAATGCAGGAGCGAACGGTTTAGTCTTATTCAATAGATTCTATCAGCCTGATATCGATTTAGAGAATTTGGAAGTTGTGCCGAACGTGCTGCTTTCAACCCCGATGGCAATGCGCCTTCCTCTCCGATGGATCGCGATTCTTTATGGACGCGTTCAAGCAGATTTGGCAGCAAGCAGCGGTATCTATAATGAAAAAGATGTTGTGAAAATGATTATGGCAGGCGCGAAAATAACCCAATTACTTTCCAGCCTGCTGAAGTTTGGTATAGGTCATATTAATGATGTTATTACCCGTTTGAATGAATGGATGGAACAGAATGAATATGAATCAGTTGAGCAAATGCGGGGCAGTATGAGTTTTATACATACTGCTAACTCTGAGCAGTTTGAGCGTGCAAATTATATGAAAGTCTTAAGCTCCTATAAGTAAGTAAATTTAAGGGATGCCCTCGGGCATCCTTTTTTTTTTGTAAAATATCGGAGATTTAATTTGCTGCTGATATAAAATAGTCTAACCACCGCGCTATTTCACGCTTGCCCGCAAATACTCCCTGTTTAATCTGGCGATATGAGTAATTTTAATTTCTTTCGGGCATTCAGCTTCGCACGCGCCGGTGTTGGTACACGCTCCGAATCCTTCTTTATCCATCTGTGCTATCATTCCTAAAGCGCGAGCTTCGCGTTCAGGCTTGCCTTGCGGAAGCTGCGATAAATGCGAAATTTTTGCTGAAACAAACAGCATTGCAGAGGCATTCTTGCAGGCGGCAACACACGCGCCGCACCCTATACACGCCGCGGCATCCATAGCGGATTCAGCAGTGTCGTGGTCAATTAATATTGCATTGGCATCCTGCGCTGAACCGATACGCGCGGATATATAACCGCCTGCCCGCGTAATACGGTCAAATGCAGTTCTATCAACAATCAAATCTTTTATTACAGGAAAAGCCCGCGCGCGCCAAGGTTCTATATATATTGTATCGCCGTCCTTGAAAGACCGCATATGCAGCTGGCAGGCGGTGATTCCTTGTTTCGGACCGTGCGCTCTCCCGTTAATATATAAACTGCAGCTGCCGCAAATACCTTCGCGGCAATCGTGATCGAAAGCAACAGGCTCTTGACCTTTGGCAATCAATTCTTCATTCAAAACATCCATCATTTCCAGAAACGACATATCCTCAAGCACATCTTTTGCCTGATAAGTAACAAATTTTCCGGAATCTTGACTGTTTTTTTGTCTCCAAATATGCAAAGTTAAATTCATTTCAATCTCCTTATTTATAACTGCGGCTTGCAAGTTGAATATTTTCGAAAGTAAGCTGCTCCTTGTGCATAACCGGTTCGTTATTCTCGCCGGTATATTCCCACGCCGCCGCGTAACTGAAATTCTCGTCATCGCGTCTTGCTTCATTCTCTTCGGTTTGATATTCTGCCCTGAAGTGTCCGCCGCAAGATTCGTTCCTGTGAAGAGCGTCTTTCGCGAGCAATTCACCAAGTTCCAAAAAGTCAATCACTCTGCCGGCTTTTTCCAGCGATTGATTTAACTCTTCACCGCTGCCGAGAACTTTCACGTTTTTCCAGAAGTCTTCGCGTAATGCTTTGATATCAGCGATAGCTTTATTTAAACCTTCTGCATCGCGTGCCATACCTACTCTATCCCACATAATTTTTCCAAGAGCTTTGTGGTAATGGTCAACAGAATGTTTGCCATTGATAGAAAGCAGTTGAGAAATCTGCTGTTTAACTTTTGCTTCAGCATCTTTGAACGCGGGATGCTCAATTGTTACTTTCTCTATTCCGCCGCTGCCAAGATAGCCTCCCATTGTATTGGGAATAACAAAATAGCCGTCTGCCAAACCCTGCATCAATGCTGATGCTCCAAGTCTGTTCGCACCGTGGTCAGAAAAATTGGCTTCGCCAAGAACAAAAAGTCCCGGTACGTTGCTCATTAAATCATAATCCACCCACAAGCCACCCATTGTATAATGGATAGCGGGATAAATTCTCATAGGAGTGATATACGGGTTTTCATCGGTAATTTGCTCATACATTTGGAAAAGATTTCCATAGCGTTCTTCAATTTTTGCTTTTCCAAGACGCTTGATAGAATCGCGGAAATCTAAATAAACTGCCTGTTTAGATTTACCAACACCTCTTCCTTCATCGCATACCATCTTGGAATTTCGTGAAGCTACATCGCGGGGGACAAGATTTCCGAACGAGGGGTATTTTCTTTCCAAGAAATAATCGCGTTCTTCCTCGGGAACATCTTCAGGTTTGCGTGTATCGCCTTTTTGTTTCGGCACCCAAACACGCCCGTCATTACGCAGGCTTTCGCTCATCAAAGTAAGTTTTGACTGATGGTCGCCGCTCACAGGGATACAGGTCGGATGAATCTGGACAAAACAAGGATTGGCAAACAACGCGCCTTTTTTATGCGCCCGCCATATCGCGGTGGCGTTCGAGCCTTTTGCATTCGTGCTAAGATAATAAACATTGCCGTACCCCCCGGTTGCAAGGACAACAGCATCAGCAGTAAATGATTCAATTTTTCCGGTAATCATATTCCGGGTAACAATACCGCGGGCTATTCCATCTATTACAACAAGGTCAAGCATTTCGTAGCGTTCATACATTTTAACAGTACCCAAAGCCGCCTGTCTGCTCATAGCACTGTATGCACCAAGCAGCAGCTGCTGACCAGTCTGTCCGCGCGCGTAAAAAGTCCGGGAGACCTGTGCCCCGCCAAAAGACCGATTATCGAGATAACCGCCATATTCGCGGGCAAACGGAACACCCAAAGCAACAGATTGATCAATAATATTAACACTCAATTCAGCCAAACGGTGAACATTTCCCTCACGCGCACGGAAATCGCCGCCCTTAACAGTGTCATAGAAAAGACGAAATATACTGTCACCATCATTCTGATAATTTTTTGCCGCGTTAATACCGCCTTGTGCCGCGATGCTGTGGGCTCTTCTCCCGCTATCCTGAAAGCAGAATGTGGAAACATTATAACCTAATTCACCAAGGCTCGCCGAAGCAGATGCTCCTGCAAGTCCTGTACCCACGACAATAATATGATATTTTCTTTTATTTGCAGGGTTAACTAATTTCAGATGGACTTTGTGTTCTGTCCATTTGTCAGCCAAGTTACCTGCAGGAATTTTTGCATCAAGTTTCATATCATTTGCCTCCACAGCAAGGATAATATTTTAAAATTATAAAGTAAATGGGCATAGCTGCAAAGCCGAGAGGAACAAGTATTGAATAGGCTAATCCAAGTCCTTTAATCAGCGGGGTATATTTTTTATGATTCAATCCCAACGATTGAAATGCGCTTTGGAATCCGTGATTCAGGTGGAATGCAAGCAGCAACAAAGAAAAAAGATAGAAGCCCGCGTAGGCAGGATTCTCAAAAGCACTTTTTACAGCATCATACATAGAAGCCTCGTGCCCCTGTGCTAAGCGCACATCCACAAAAAAAGTATCCACGTGTACTATAAGAAAGAAAAGTACCAATGCACCGCTCCAAATCATAGTCCGTGAAAAAAGCGAACTCGTTTCATTGCCCGGCATTTTTGCATAGCCGATAGGGCGAGCCTGTTTGTTCTGAAAATAAAGTATAGTGCCTTGCAAGATGTGAAGCAGAAAGCCTAACGCTAATCCGATTTCAAGTACGCGTATCGGGGGAAATGTACTCATAAATTTGGAAAAACCGTCAAAAGATTCTTTCGCATTCGCTGGGTCTCCTAACAAATTTGAATTGCCGTAGAGATGAACCAACAGGAATGAGCACAGAAATAAACCGGTAAGAGCCATCACGAGCTTTTTACCGATTGAGGAAGTTAACATTTTCGTGAACCAACCCATTCAGGAACTCCTTAATATGTCCATAGTTTAGTAAAAACAATAAAAGTAAAAGATAAAATTATAATTAATTCTTAACATAGTGAAGACAAATATTATTTTTTTCCGATTTTACCACTAATTGTGGCGGAGAACCCAAAAAAAATCGTCCCCGGTTATTTTACTAAACAGAGACGATTGTAAAAAGAATAAAGCAAATTGCTTAGCGTTCTGCTATCGGGATATATTTTTTTCCGGTACCGCCAATATAAACCTGACGGGGACGAGAGATTCTTTGTCCCGGTTCCTCGCGCATTTCTTTCCACTGGGCAAGCCATCCGGGTAATCTGCCAACTGCAAACATTACAGTAAACATATTGACAGGGAGACCAATTGCTTTATAAATAATGCCGCTGTAGAAATCAACATTCGGATAAAGTTTGCGCTGAATAAAATAATCATCGTGGAGAGCAACTTGTTCAAGATTGCGAGCAATATCAAGCAGCGGGTCATCAACCTTGAGAGCTTGCAGAACTTGGTCGCACGAAGCTTTTAGTATGTTCGCACGCGGATCAAAGTTTTTATATACCCTGTGACCAAAAACCCATCAATTTGAAATTGGAGTTCTTATCCTTAGCAAGATTAACATATTTTTTATAATCGCAGTTGTCTTGACGAATGTGTTCAAGCATTTCAATCACTTCCTGATTTGCTCCGCCGTGCAATCCGCCCCACAATGCACTGACACCGGCAGCTATTGATGAGAACAGGCTCGTGTGTGACGATCCGGCAATACGGACAGTAGATGCGCTGCAGTTTTGCTCGTGGTCGGCGTGCAATATAAGAACCTTATCAAGTGCATCCTCAATTATCGGATTCACCTCATACTCTTCTGTTGGCACAGCGTGAAGCATATGGAGCAAGTCGGCAACATAGCTCAAATTGTTTCGAGGATATACATAAGGAAGCCCAACTAAACGCTTATAAGCAAAAGCTGCCATAGTTTTGATTTTGGCAATGATTCGTATGCTGTTCAACTCAAGGTCAGTTTTCCATCCATTCTCGGGATAGAATGCTGAAAGTGACATAATCATTGAACCAATCATACACATAGGATGTGCTGTTGGAGGAAATGCCTCATACATTTTTTTCATATCTTCATTTATAAGGCTGTGATTGGACAGATCGTGCTTGAATCCTTCAAGCTCGCTCTGATTAGGCAGTTTGCCATATATGAGAAGATAGCACACTTCGATGAATGATGATTTCGCGGCAAGTTCCTCAATCGGATAACCCCGATAGTGAAGAATACCTTTGTCACCGTCAATAAATGTGACTGCACTCTTGCAAGAGCCGGTATTGCCGTAGCCCGGATCGTAAGTTATTGCTCCGCTTTGATCTCTGAGTTTGGTAATGTCTATACCGATTTCACCTTCAGAACCTTCAAAGAGAGGAAGTGAATATTCCTTATCCTTTAGAATAAGTTTCGCATGTTCCATAAAAGATACCCTATTTGAATTAATAAACTCTATTTACTACAATTGCAAGCTAATTATTTATTACAAAACTACAAATTAGAATTAACAGAAAGTTAAAAAAATAGTGGATAGTTGCTTACTATGCAGCCGTTGAAACTACATCTGACGGCTAATCGAGACGTTATCTCTTAATTTCTGACAATCCCGCAACGACTTTTAACGCGAGGTTTTCTTCGGTAATTCCTTTAATTGATAGTTTAGCCGATTTGATGCTTATTAACGGCTCATCACCTTCATCGTTCATAAATTTGAATAAACTATATGACAATCTGTTCCGGTCATTCGGCACGGGAATATATACGGACAAACTATCAATAAAAGTATAAATCTGCTTTTCCAATGAATCGGCAGGAAATTTGTTTACAAAAGGCACCGGCTGTGTTGACATACTGTTCCTAATTAATTAATATGATAAATAATCTTTCTATTGTTCTGTAAGCTGCGAATCACTTTTTGATTTATTATACTCGCGCATCGTGCTGTGATGTTTTCCATATAGGAAATAAATAACCATCCCGATTGCTAACCATCCAAAAAGCCGATACCAATTTTCTACCGGTAACGAGAACATTAGCAGCAGGCAAGAAAGTATTCCAAGAATTGGCACAAGCGGAACGAAAGGTGCCCGGAAAGGCCGTTCTGCTAAAGGATTTGTTCTCCGCATAATTAGTACTGCCGCGCACACGACAACGAAAGCAAACAGCGTTCCAATATTTACAAGCTCAGCTAAAATCCTAAGCGGCAAAAGTCCCCCAAGTATTGCAACAAAAAAGCCTGTTAGTATTGTTGATTTCCAAGGGGTTCTGAATTTGCTATGTACCGCGCCAAAGAAACTTTTGGGCAGCAATCCATCGCGTGCCATAGCTAAGAAGATGCGCGGCTGGCTTAGCATCATAACAAGTAAAACTGAGGTTATACCCGCGATGGCACCGAGTGAAATAATAAACTGAGCCCAGCCAAGTCCGCGCGAAGCAAATGCTGCCGAGACAGGGGCGTCAATATTAATTTGATCGCGTGGAACCATTCCCGTCAATACAGCCGCTACAAGAATATACAATATAGTGCAAAGTATGAGGGAAGCAATAATTCCGATTGGAACATCGCGTTTCGGATTCTTGGCTTCTTCAGCGTGGGTTGACACGGAATCAAAGCCGATATACGCGAAGAAGATCATCGCTGCACCGGCGAGTACTCCAACAGGAGCATTGCCAACAACATCACCAAGAATAGGTGTTCCGAAGAAACTTAGTCCCGTGTAGCCAAAAGGCGCAAACGGATGCCAATTGGCAGGGTCAACATAAAAGGCTCCCACGACAATTACCATAAGCACGATTAGCAGTTTAATTCCAACAATTATTGTATTAAATCCGGCACTTTCTTTAATTCCTTTTACCAATATAACAGTTACAATAATTGTAATAATAATCGCTGGTAAATCGAAATATGTGCCTGTAGAAAAAAAGTGACCTGTATCGGGATTGAAATCTACCGGCGATCGCTGAAATTGCGGAAGAACTTCAAACTTAAAAATTCCTATAAAGTTTTGAAAATAATGCGACCATCCGTGCGCGACAGTAGCGGACGCGACTGCATATTCGAGTATAAGGTCCCAGCCTATAATCCACGCGAGTAATTCACCGAGAGTAGCATACGCGTAAGTATAAGCAGAACCGGCAACGGGAACCATTGAAGCAAATTCAGCATAACATAACGCGGCAAAAATACAGGCAATGCCCGCGAAAACAAATGAAAGGATAACCGCGGGGCCCGCTTTATCGTGTGCCGCTATACCGGTGAGAACAAAAATGCCTGTACCTATAATTGCACCTACACCCAAAGATGTAAGTGCCGCCGGTCCAAGTATCCTGTGTAAACGGTCTTCTCCCGTTAACTCCTCTAATAATATATGTAAAGGTTTTTTGGCAAAAAGATGCTTCATTTATATGCTCTTGACTAATTTTGGAACTTTATTATTTAAGTATATTAAGATAGAAAATAAGATTAACTTTAAAAATAAAAATATTGAATCCGGTGAAATTAAACTAACTCTTCATTCTGTATAAGCTGCATAAGGCTTTCGCGTTTCCTTATAATATGCCATTTGCCATTGTCAACTAAAATTTCCGGCGGACGCATCCGCGCGTTATAGTTGGAGGACATTACCATACTATATGCACCGGCTGATAATATTGCCAGCAGATCATTTGGAGCAGGCTCTGCAAGGGGAATATCTTTACCCAGAAAATCGCCGCTCTCGCAGAGTGGACCAACTACATCGTACATTTTTTCACTCTTGCCGGAAGAACTAACGGGAACTATTTCGTGGTAAGCACCATACAGGCTTGGTCTGATAAGTTCGCTCATACCTGCATCGGCTATTACAAAATTTTTGTCGCCGTTTTTTTTAAGATACAAAACTTTAGCGATTAACGCCCCTGAATTCGCGGAAAAATATCTGCCCGGCTCAAGAAAGATTTTCATACCGGAATTTTTCAATAGCGGTACAATTTCTTTTGAGAAAGCATCAAATTCAAAATCTTTTCCTCCCGCGTATTCAATGCCGTAGCCGCCGCCAATATCAATATGGTGAAGATTAATTCCTGCCGCTTTCAGCCGTTGACAGAGATTTAATATTTTTTCAATTGCCGCTTTGTAGGGAGCAATTGAAAATATTTGTGAACCGATATGCATATCAATTCCGGTGAATTGGATGCTGCTTAATCGGCTGTTTAAATAGATAGCTTCAGCTTCTTTCAAAGCTATGCCGAATTTATTTTCCGCGAGTCCCGTGGAAATATACGGGTGAGTATGCGGATCAACATCAGGATTGACACGCAATGCAACTCGTGCAATTTTACCTAAATCATTTGCTATACTATTAATGAGCAGCAGCTCAGATTCAGATTCAACCTTAAAAAGGAATATATCCTTTTCTATTGCAAACTTAATTTCTTCAGCAGATTTACCAACTCCGCCAAGCAAAATTTCATTCGCGGGAACACCTGCTTTTAATGCCCGATACATCTCTCCAAGTGAATTGACATCAGCACCCGCTCCAAGTTCGCGGAGTATATTAATGATGTTAATATTATAGTTTGACTTGACAGCATAAAATATTTTGAAATCACAACCCGCCAGTGCTCTGCTCATAGTTTGATATTTATCGGTGAAATATTTTTTGCTGTAAACAAAAAAAGGTGTGCCAACTTCATCCGCGATTGTTTTGATTGAAACATTCTCGCAAAATAGTTCATTGTTGTCATTATAATGAAAGTAGTTTTGTTCGGCAAGCAGGGGCAATAATGATTTGCCGTCTTGATGAGATTTGCTTATATAATTTTGAGAATCTGCCATTTATCGTAATAAAATTTAATCGTGAGTGTTGTTGAATATACTAAAACATATACCGGCATAGCAAGCCACGCGCCGGTTAGTCCCATTTTGAGGTAAACACCAAAAAAATAGGAAAGAGGAAGGAGAACAAATAAATTTGAAATTATCTCTACAATCATAACATACACTGTTTTCCCGATTGACTGCAATCCGTTAGCGAACACAATTCCAATTCCATAAAAAAATTGAGCGACACCGGCAACTCGCATCGCGGGAATTGCATAAGCGATAATATTCTCATCGGTAGTAATGAGCGTAAGTATTTCTCGCGGGAAAATGATGAACAAAATCGAAAGTATTCCTGTATAGTATGTGGCAATTTTTACAGTTTCGATTCCGTACCGCTTTGCCAAACCAATTTCACCGCGCGCGACATAGTTCCCAATTAATGTTTGAACAGCTATCCCAAAGCCCATACAAGGAAGGATAGATAGGAACAATGAACTGATAATAGTCTGCGTTGCAGCCTGCTGCATTGTGCCAATAATGCCGGTTATGGAAACAAACGAAAGAAAACCAAGCAGAATAAAAACATTCTGGAACGAAACAGGGAGAGAAAGTTTTATTATAGACCTGATTATCTGTCTGTCAATTTTGAAATTTTTTATAAAATGGAATTGATTAGCGTACCTCGGGCGCGAGGAAACCAATAAATAAAAAATTGCATCGCAGATGGTTGCAAAAGATGAACCCAATCCGGCACCGGCAACACCCATCGGGTGAATGCCAAATTTCCCGTATATTAGTATATAGTTAAAAATGATGTTTAGAATGTTGACAATAATGCCTGAAAGCATAAACACTTTTGTATGCCGCGTTCCGAAATAGAACCCGCGGAAAGAAACGGTGATAAGAAAAAAAGGAAGACCTATCAGCCGAAAGAAAATAAATTCACCGGCAAGAGAGCCCACGCGCAGGTCTTTCGCGAAAAAACCTGCAAATGTATGTGCCCCTGCCATACCAATCGCGGCAACAAAAATACCAATCGATAGAGATATAGCCAATGAATTTGCAAGTGTACTGCCGCAGGAATTAAAATCGCCTTCCCCGAACCGCCTTGCAATGATTACCTGCGTACCCGTGGCAAGACTTGAGAAAAAACTCACGATTGCCCACGTGGCAAGCACGCTGATTCCCATTGCCGCCAGCGCGTATTCTGCATTATTCAACCTGCCAACCATCGCGGAATCAACAATAGACACGATCATTTGTGCTGACATACCGGCAATCGCCGGTAAAGCGATACGAAAGATTTTTTTATAATAATCGTCAGTAAGAAATAAAAACATCATAATAATTTACGGAATCTATTAACCGGAAAAAAATATTCTTTTTGCTGAATTATATCTATTTTGCAAAGTAATTATTTTGTTTTTGGAATGTACACTATAAATCTCTTTTGAAGGTTAAGTATATGAAATATCAGCGTGCCGCGGGTTTCTTGTGTCACCCCACTTCATTCCCCGGAAAATATGGAATTGGTGATCTGGGGCCTGGGGCATATAGTTTTATTGATTTTTTGGAATCTGCAGGTCAAACTTTGTGGCAAGTTTTTCCGCTTGGGCCCACCGGCTATGGAGATTCTCCCTATCAATGCTTCTCTGCATTTGCAGGCAACCCGATGCTTATTAGTCCCGAACTGCTTTTTCAAGATGGTTTACTGACAAGGGATCAACTTGAATTGCATCAGGATTATAATCCGCGCGAAATAGATTTTGGTTCAGTTATAGATTTTAAAACGAATCTTCTAAATCAAGCCTATCAGAATTATGTTTCACAGGAGGTTCATTCTTATACAACAGCTATTACGGAATTTGAGAAAAAGCATAAATCTTGGCTTGATGATTATTCATTGTTTATGGCAGTGAAAGAATTTTACGAAGGTGAACTTTGGACTACCTGGGATACTGCTATCGCGCTCAGGAAAAGCGGTGCAGTGAAAGAATGGAAAGAAAAACTTGCCGATAGAATACAGTATCAGGTCTTCATTCAATTCCTTTTTTTCCGGCAATGGAAATCATTGCGGCGGTATGCCAATAAAAAAGGAATAAAAATTATTGGCGACCTTCCTATCTTTGTTGCTTATGACAGTGCCGATATATGGTCTAACAAAGAAAGTTTTACTGTTGATGAAAATGGCAAACTTATGTTTGTCGCCGGTGTTCCGCCTGATTATTTCAGTCCTACGGGACAGTTGTGGGGAAACCCGCTGTATCAATGGGATGTTATGGAAGCAGATGATTTTTCTTGGTGGCGGAAACGAATTTCCAATCTGTTGGAATTGGTTGATATAATAAGAATTGACCACTTTAGAGGATTTGAAGCATATTGGAAGATTCCCGGAGATGCTGAGACTGCTGAAACAGGCAAGTGGGTGAAAGCACCCGGCAAGAAATTATTTAACTCCATCAAAAACCATCTGGGTGATGTTCCGATTATCGCGGAAGATTTGGGACTTATAACTAAGGAGGTTGATGAACTTCGAGATTATTTTAATTTCCCCGGAATAAAAATATTGCAGTTTGCATTTGGCAAGAAAATGGAAAATAAGTTTCTGCCGCATAATTATATAGCCAATTGTGTTGTTCATACAGGTTCACACGATAACGATACAACGCGCGGTTATTTTGAACAAGTAAAAAATGAGCCGAATGACATTTATAAATTTACTCAAGACTATCTGAATTACTATGGCGAGAATATATGTCAGGAGCTGATTCGCGTTGCATATTCCTCAGCGGCAAATATCGCGGTAATACCAATGCAGGATGTATTAAATCTCGGTTCCGAAGGGCGAATGAATTTTCCCGGCAGATTAGGCGGTAATTGGGCGTGGCGGTTCACCTGGGAACAAGTTGATACAAATCTCGCGGCAAGGTATAAATACTGGATGGAACTTTATGAACGCCCGCGATTGAGGTAATTTATTCCAAGCTGAATAGTCATCACGATAATTTCTCACGCGAAGACGCTTATGGTTATATGTTGGAAGATAAAGGTTATTTCTTAACAAGCCCTAATGATTTATAAGGATATTATGATAAACAGTATTATAAAAATTGCTCAAGAGGCAGGGGAGATTGTAAGAGAAGGATTCGGTAAAAACTTCTCTTTTGAATACAAAACAAATCTTTCCAATTTGGTTACCGAAATTGATAAAAAATCCGAAAAACATATTAAGGATTTTATAAAGAAAGAATTTCCGGCTCACGGCATCCTTGCAGAAGAAAGCGGAGGTGAAAATACATCGGCTGAATATGTTTGGGTGGTTGACCCATTAGACGGGACAACCAATTTCGCCCATAGGCTGCCGATATTCTCGGTTTCAATCGGCTTACAAAAAAACGGGAAAACCATTTGCGGTGTCGTTAATCACGTTATGGGAAATGAAATTTATTCAGCAGAACTTGGCGGAGGGGCTTATTGTAACAGTAATAAAATTACCGTAAAACAAAATGACAATCTTAGAACAAGTTTACTTGCAACGGGCTTCCCTTACGACATTGATGAAAATCCTTCCAACGCGTTAGGCATTTTTATAGAGATGGTGAAAGCCGCGCGGGCTATACGGAGACTTGGTTCTGCCGCCATAGATTTTTGCTATGTTGCAAGCGGAATTTTTGAAGGATTTTGGGAAGTTCATCTGCATCCGTGGGATATTTGCGCGGGACAGTTGATAGTGGAAGAATCCGGCGGGATAATCACGGATTTTACAAATACACCTGCTTCAATTTATTCACAACAAATTCTTTGCTCGAATAAGCTTATTCACGATCAGATGCACCAAATAATCAGAGCAAATCTAATTAGTTGCTAAGCAGCAACTAATTCTTATTTAATAAAATGAAATTCTCACGGTTGGAAAGCTAATAAACATCAATCGGGCTAAAGTATCAAAAAATGCTAATTATTAATTATTATTTTGTGGTATGGAATTTGAAACTACAACTCGAATTCATTATTCATATCATTTAATTAATAGTAATAATTATGTTAAAAAAAATTACGTCTCTTCTCGTTTTCCTATGCTTGGTAGGCTCTCTTCAAGCACAGTCTGCAAAACTGCGTATAGAGGGTGTCTCTTACCGCGATTTGCAATTGCCCGGATTAAGATCCATTAATTCCGCTGCAACCGGCTTACGAACTATTCCTGTTGGTACTTATGGTTATCTTTCAGCGAATTATATTGGTGTTTCCGGTAAATTTGCGGATAGTATCACTTCTTATTCAATGACTCTTACTGCTAAACCTGCAGGCTCTACAACTGATTTGGTTACAGTAGATACTTTTAACACCAATTGGAAATCATTAAAGATTGATGCGACCGGTGAGTATATTGTTATACTTTCAGTTACCTCTCCAAAAGGGACTTTTCTGGATACAGCACATATTTTTGGAGGTAAATATCTCGGGGTTGGTAATTTTCAAGGAGTTGCTAAAAGTGGTAGCTGTATGAGTTGCCACAATGCAGTTGAAGGAAATCCTGATTTTTCATCAAACTTTACTAAGTGGAGTACTTCTAGACACGCGATTAATTTTAAAACTTATATTGACGATCCTTTAGAAACACATTTTGGGCCAAATTGCTATAAATGCCATACTACAGGAAGCGATAAGAATGTTGTTGCAGCTAACAATGGGTTTGATGATATTGCAGCTTCATTAGGATGGCAGTTAAATAATACACCGCACGCGGGTGTTTGGGATTCATTAAAAACACTAAAAAAAAACTTGGTTAATCTTGCAACAGTTGGATGCGAAGCTTGTCACGGAACCGGAAGTGAACATAGCCTTTCAGTTGTTCTGGGTGAAGACCCTGCTGTTACAAGAATGAAAATCCAAAAATCAATTGCCCCTGGTGTTTGCCAATCTTGCCACGATGCAGCTCCTTATCATTCAATTGGAACACAATATCGGGCATCTTCGCACTCTATTACAGATACAATCTGGAACAGTAGCTATGCAAATGCAGACACCAAAGCACAAGTTCCAAACAGCCTTGGAAATTGTATTAGATGCCACGATGCACAGGGTTATATAAATATGATCAATGGTGTTACTACTGTTGGAGATTCAAGTTTTATTTCAGCTTCAATGAATAAAGTAGGCTGCGCCACCTGCCACGATCCTCACGGCTCAACAGGTGCTTGGGCAGGTGTACCCGGATTACCAGAGGAAAATGGAGTACCTTTAGATTTTCAATTACGTCGTTCACTTACCGCAGATACTTTAGCTACGGGTTATGACTATTCAAAGTTGGGCGGACTAGGGCAAGTTTGTATGAACTGTCACAAATCACGTACTGATGGTGAAGTTGTTACCAAATCCGCAAAAGCTGGATTCTTCAACCCTCACGATGCCCCGATGGCCGATGTGTTATTAGGAAAAGATGCCTGCAACTTTGACACTATTCCTTATAAATCAGGAACACACATCAACGTTATACCTAATGCCTGCGTTGATTGCCATATGAGTACAGATACGACCGGATTTGGTCCTGAGAATATAAATAAAGTTGGCGGTCATACTTGGAAAATGGATAATGAAGCAGTTGGATTTGATAACTTGAATCCCTGCAAGACCTGCCATCAGGGTAAGACCTCATTTGAGGACTTCAAAGCATCAGTTGACTTTGATCACGATGGTACTGCTAAATCAATTCCGGAAGAAGTTCAGGGTATGATAGATTCTATTTATTATAAATTCCCGCCGGTTGGACCAAAAACAATCGGTTCAAACGGATTGCCTACATTCAAATACGACACAATTGGTGGCGTAAAGGGTCGTCCTGATTCAATAATGTGGAAAAAAGCTTATTGGAATCTGAAATTGATTGAAACTGATAAGAGTTTAGGTATGCACAATGCAAAATTTGCGTTTAACGTATTAAATAAAACTCTTAACGCGATGGACCAAACTTGGGTTATGACAGATGTTAAGGATGCAGGTTCTGTTTCATCCAAATTAACCTATAAATTGGATCAGAACTATCCTAACCCGTTCAACCCGTCAACAAATATAAAATTCACAGTTCCGCAATCCGGTAACGTGAAGATTAAAATATATGATGTTATGGGTAATTTCGTGAAAGAAGTATTCAACTCTTCAGTACAAGCTGGTTCTCACTCGGCTGTATGGTTAGGTGATAACAGTGCCGGTGCTAAAGTTGCCACGGGTGTTTATTTCTATAAATTAGAATCGCAAAACTTCACAATGACCAAGAAAATGATCTTAATGAAGTAATCAATTCGAGCAACACTTGAATTAATCAGATTGAGAGAGCCGAAAAGTTACTTTTCGGCTCTTTTTATATTATGTGGTGCTGATATTCAACTGTTTAAAAATTGGGTTGTTATTGTATAAAATATAATCCAATAATATCCGTATTTTTGTAATTATTTTTATCATAAACAAAAAGAAAATAATGGCACAACAACATTCTTTTGATATTGTTTCGGACCTTGATATGCAGGAAGTGGATAATGCTGTCAATCAGGCTCTTAAAGAGATTCAGCAGCGCTATGATTTGAAGGATTCCAACACGACAGTTGAACTCAAAAAAAAGGAAAAACATCTTATCATCCACACGAAAGATGATTATTCTCGTAAACAAAGTGTTGATATACTGCAGACAAAATTCATTAAGCGGGGTATTTCAATTAAAGCACTTATCTATCAAGAGCCGGAAACCGCGGGCGGCGGAACTCTTAAGCAGCAAATAAATCTTGTTTCCGGTATTGAAAAAGAACACGCTAAAGCTGTTACTAAACTAATTAAAGATTCAAAGTTGAAAGTAACAACACAAATCCAAGATGAACAGATTAGAGTGACCGCGGGGAAAATTGATGATTTGCAGGCTATAATAAAATTAATTAGAGATGCTGAACTCGATTTCCCGACACAGTTCGTTAATATGAAATAATATTATAGAAAAAAAGGCTGTTTCATTTTTTCAATTGAAACAGCCTCTCTTTTATTAGATTTGTACCTTGCTCATAAAGCAGCTTACTTTTCGCTCAATAATATTTCCTTATACTTTTCAAGGTCTTTTAGTTTTTCATCACTTAAAGTTGGATATTCAGGTTTCAATTTTTCCAATGAATGAACAATTATTGCTGAAATAAGCAGGCGGGCAAACCATTTTTTATCGGCAGGAATTATATACCACGGACCAAATTCAGTGCTGGTTTCTGCTATTGCTTCAGCATAAACTTTCTGATATTCATCCCAAAATGCACGTTCTTTTAAATCAGAGGATGAAAATTTCCAATTTCTTGAAGGGTCTTCAACCCTTTTTAGAAATCTTCTTTTCTGCTCATCTTTCGATACGTGAAGGAAGAATTTAACTGTTCGGATACCATTCTCGTGGAGATAGCGTTCGTAATCTCTAAATTGCCGGAACCTATTTTTCCAAATATCTTTCGAAGTGCAGTCCGGCGGAAGCTTTTCTGCTTCTAAATAATTATGTACTCGAACAACAAGAATTTCCTCGTAATGCGAACGATTGAAGATTCCTATTCGTCCGCGCTCCGGAAGAGATTTGTTGATGCGCCATAAATAGTCGTGATCGAGTTCTTCCGCTGACGGCTGCTTAAAACTAAAGACCTGTGTACCCTGGGGATTCAATCCTGACATCACGTTTTTAATCGCACCATCTTTTCCGGCGGCATCCATTGCCTGAAAAATAATAAGGAGCGCGTACTTATCGTGGGCATAGAGTTTATCTTGTAATTCCGCCATTCTGCGGATATTTACTTGCAGCTCTTCTTCAGCCTGCTCCTTGTTTTTGAAATTACCTGTATAGTCGGTAGGGTACTCGGAAAGCGCGATCTCTTTTTGGAAGGGGGCGCGAAACCTCTTAATATTCATATTCAACTCCAAACAAAAGTAAATTGATGATTAATTCAGACTAATGTAACACTTTTTTTTGATAAGTGCTATAATATATTGCAAAATTAACAGAAAAATATTGCATCCATAGCATTTAAATTCAAATATTGCCTATATTTTATCTTTTTGTACTAACCTAAAGTTCTTTGGTAACTACTCAGCCTGTTGTAGAATTTGTCCCAACGGGACTATATTTGAATAACCGTGAGTGCTAACTCACGGAAAAGTAAGCCCAACAAATAACGTCCCCGAAGGGGGCGAACTAACTATGCGGCGTGAATTTGCCCCCTTCGGGGACATAGATGCTTTTTATCATTCTCCCGTGAGTTGTCACTCACGGTTATTCAAATTTAGTCCCG